>CAZNSF010000116.1:0-2535 GCA_964575565.1 uncultured Verrucomicrobiota bacterium
GATAACTGGAAAAGAGCACTTTCGACGTTACACGCACCTATAGGTTCGATTCTATAGGCGCTCAATTTGGACCCCAAATAAATGCTCCCAATCCACTTTTGGGTTACATTTTTGTTACACTCTGAGGACTTTTCAGAGGAGAGGCGGGTGTCGGAATCGAACCGACGATGAGGCTTTTGCAGAGCCCTGCCTTACCACTTGGCTAACCCGCCGCTAAGAAAAGTGAGAAACTAAAAATTAGAAGTTAAAAACTAATATACAACAAGAAAATTTCGACTTAAAATATCTTTCCCCTCGAACCGCTTCGCACGAGTTATAAAGATCTCAGAATAGATTAATATCCAAGGTCGATAAGGTTCTGTTCTATTGTAATATTTTCGAAGTCGATATCTGGTTATTCACAAAATTTCGAATCCCTTCGGTAATGGCTTCGGCTAGTTGTTGCCGATATTCTGGGTTCATAAACTTTTTTTCTTGGTTTGGCAAAATAATATATTCCGGCTCGATCAAAATCGTCGGACACTCATGGAATCTGGTGATATAAAGATTTCGCCGAACACAACCCAAATCCTTGGTTCCTAATCGCCCGATTATTGCTCGATGCACCGATTCTGCCAATGGCCTCGACCATGGGTGAAGGTAAAAAGTTTGTGTTCCATGTTGTAATCTTGGATCCTGTCCATCACCTACCGAATTATTGTGGATACTAATTACTAAATCCGGTTTTAACTCCCGGATACGAGCATGACGCTCTTTGAGTGGTAAAGCTTCTTCTTGGCGTGTAAAACTAACTTTAGCGCCATTTATTTCCAAAAGTTTAGCCACTTCCCGTGCCACGAGAAGATTTGATTCTCGCTCTTCAAATCCACGTGGTCCTACCGCGCCGCGATCAGGATGATGCCCAGGATCAAGGCAAATACGTAAATCTTTAAGGGCAGATTTTGTGTTCAAGATAGCATTTACAGAATTCTCCGAATGCGTTGCGATGCCTTCAGGAATCTGTTTATGTTTTAAACTAGCATCTTTAGATGTTGCCGAAAATTCACATCCCCATTTGTTTAAGGAATACGATGATAACCTAAGCATGGATGGATCTGTAAGATTGATGATCTCAACCTCCGTATTTTCCTTAGGCACTAAAAGAAACGATCGAGGAAGAGGAATGGAGGACACCGCATCAACAACTTCGGCTTCTTGCGATGAAATGGAAATTTCGAAATGATCGCCTACTTCACAGCGATAACTTCCAACGCTGCCAAACTTTGCAGTCAAAAAAGATCCTTCGGGAATGTAGATCAGTTTACCAAGGTGTTCCCCTTCCAATCCAATCCATTGATCTTTGGTTATCCGAATTGTTTTTGGAGGATCGAAAACAGCCTGTGCAACCACTGCTGCAGAAGGGCTACGCGGAGTAAAAGAAAAAATGATCGTTTTTGTTTCCTCTTTTCCATGGCGCGTTACAAATTCGAATTGGGCATCGCACCACTTGCCATTTTGTTCAACTCCATTTTCCATCCGCCGAATGGGCACGAAACCGATAAAAGCTCCATCCTGATCTACATCACAAGATGTACCGTTGCAAACGACTTTAGAATCGGCGGGTTCTACCGTGCCAATCACAAAGGTAAAGCCATCGGCAATCGTTAAAGCTTCTGAAGGCTCGGGCCGAACAACTTTTAAAGATACCGCAGAAGCAGAGACTGTAAAAAGAAAATACCCTATTAAAAAAATAATTTTCCCCTTGCTCCACCTCCGTGTTTTATCCGTGTTCATCCGTGGCTTATTAAAATCTTAGCTCTCTACAAAAGGTGGAATAGGACAATCCAAGGTATCGGCAATCGCTCTCAATAATTCAGCTTCTTCAATTTGGATTACTCCATCTGCTGCCACTGTATGCACACAAGCATTCAGCAAATCTTTTTTTAGGATGGGCGAAGCTTGCCCTAGTTTCTGCAAGGCTGTGTCTAACTGGGCAAGATTACATTCATCAAAATTTAATAACGAGTAATGATTTTCCCCGACATTAAATCGCTGGATTCCTTGTTGAAAGGCGATCTCTTTTTGATCCATTTGGTCATGGCCGATATGCGCCAAAATAGAAAGTAAAACTATACCATCCTTTAATAATGGCGCCATCGCATAATATTGGGCAACTCGTTTAGGCGCTTGATGGAAGTAAGGATCAAGATGTCGAAGAACAATTTTTTGAAGAACATATTCAAAGAGATCAATTTGCTGATCACTTTCAATCACGGATTTAATCGTTCCGGTAAATCGCTCGTATTGAGACGGTGATAAATGTCGCAAAGCAGGAATCGTTAAATCTACTAAAGGCAGTTTTGCCTCGGTTGCTAGATCTGTTACCGCTGAAAGTAAGGTGGTCGTTTCTTTGTAAATACCTGGAACAACTTGTTCGGCTAGTTGTTGCAGTTGAGTATTTCTAATACCCTCTTCCTTGTTTAAAAGGAGCGCATAAATTAAAGCCGTGGCATTCATAGGTTCGTGAGCAGCAGCCACAAGATTTTCGGGTAACGA
>CAZNSF010000117.1:0-3672 GCA_964575565.1 uncultured Verrucomicrobiota bacterium
TTAAATCCGAGGCTGCTTTGATTGTTAATCCACTAATCGATAAGGAGCAGTACGCTTATTTCGAAACTTTTTTAAAGAATGGGTCATGAAAAAATATTTTTTTGGAAAACTTAAACCCGGTGATTTGAAGCAGCTTTGTAAACGACCTGCTAACCCATTGGCCAAGGCATTGGAACTGGCACGCCCCATTCTTGCGCGCATTAAAAAAAATGGCGATAGAGCTATTCGCGCTTATACAAAGGAATACGACGGTGTAACTCTTTCTCGTTTTGCAGTCAACAAAAAGGAAATCCTGGCAGCTTCTTCTCGTATTTCCCTCCCCCTTCAAAGAGCCTTTAAAGTTGCGGCTAAAAATATCGAAAAGTTCCACAAGGCACAAATTGCTTCTGTAAAGAAAATCGAAACAACTAAGGGTGTTGTTTGTTATCGGCAAACACGACCGATCAAAAAAGTAGGCCTTTATATTCCCGGGGGGCGAGCTCCGCTCCCCTCGACCGTCCTCATGCTAGGGATCCCTGCTAAAATTGCTGGCTGTAATCAAACGATATTATGCACACCGCCCGATCGAAAGGGGCGTATTCCGGATATCATTCTTTATGCGGCACACCTAGCTGGTATTACGCAGGTCTTTAAAGTTGGCGGAGCCCAAGCCATTGCAGCCATGGGATATGGCACCCAAACTGTGCCGAAGGCTGATAAAATCTTTGGCCCAGGAAACTCATACGTTACTGCTGCCAAACTTCTTATTTCAATTGATCCTGAAGGAGCAGCAATTGATTTACCAGCGGGACCGACCGAGGTAATGGTCATTGCCGATAAAAAGGCTCGCGCTGATTTTGCAGCAAGCGATCTTCTTTCACAGGCGGAGCATGGACCCGACTCCCAAGCGATCCTTCTCTGTACAGATGCACAGAAAACAGAAGAAATTTTAATGGAGATCAAAAAACAATTTCAAGCACTTCCACGAAAAGAAATTGCTCGTAAGGCTTTGGAAAATAGCTTTGCGATTGTTCTACCTTCCTTAAAACAAGCAATTGAATTTGCGAACGATTACGCGCCTGAACACCTTATTTTAAATGTGGTAAACCCAGAATCTTACAGCCAACAAATTACTAATGCTGGCTCCGTTTTTCTAGGGCCTTATGCTTGCGAAGCGGCCGGTGATTATGCCACAGGCGCTAACCACACTTTACCGACCTATGGTTATGCACGCGCTTATAGCGGTGTATCACTCGATAGTTTCCAAAAAGGAATCACTTTTCAAAAGCTTACCCAAGATGGCGCTAGGAAATTAGGGCCCATTGTAGCCCAAATGGCGCGAGCCGAAGGCCTCGAGGGTCACAGAAAGGCGATGGAATTAAGATATTCTAGGCCATCATTGCTAGCTAAATATGCCTTTCTTGACCGGGATGGAACGCTTATTTATGAGCCGCCTGATACTAAACAAATCGATAGTATCAAAAAATTGCGTATCTTAAAAGGTGTGCTCCAAGGTCTTCGTACACTTCAAAGAAAAGGCTATCGGCTTATTCTTGTTTCGAACCAAGATGGCTTAGGAACGGCTTCTTTCCCTCGTCCAAACTTTCTAAAACCACACAACTGCATGCTAGATATTTTTCAGCGGAATAGGATCCAGTTCGAAAAAATCTTTATTTGCCCTCACAGGCCAAGTGACCAATGTAGATGTCGAAAGCCGAAGACCGGATTAGTCGATTCTTTTTTCAGGAAAGCGATAAAAATAATGGATCGAGAGAATTCCTTTATTTGTGGTGATCGCCCAAGCGACAAAGAATTCGCTAAAAACCTTGGATTACGCTTTATCCCGATAAAAACAAATGGCTCTTTTACTCAAGTTTTAAAAACTATTCCTTAAAGGACATATGAAAAAACGTACTGCAACGATCTCTCGGCAAACAACTGAAACGAAAATTATCGTTCAACTTAATTTAGATGGAGAAGGCCGCTACCGTATTTTAACCGGTATCGGATTTTTCGATCACATGCTCGAACTTTTTTCAAAGCATTCAGTGATTGATTTGAATATTACGGCAAAAGGCGATCTCCATGTTGATGAGCACCATACTATCGAAGACGTAGGAATTTCTCTTGGCCAGGCTTTAAAGAAAGCCCTTGGCGATAAAAAAGGCATCCAGCGTTACGCCTTTTTATTGCCGATGGATGAAGCGCTTGCCGAAGTTGCTGTTGATTTAGGCGGCCGCTCTTATCTCGTGTGGAATGTTGCTTTTAAACGAGAAAAAATTGGCGATATGCCTACGGAACTATTCGAAGATTTTTTTCAAGCAATCGCGGATCATCTGGGAGCAAATATTCATATTAACCTTAAATATGGACGGAATGAACATCACATGGCCGAAGCCATCTTTAAAGCCTTTGCGAGGACGATCCGATCTGCTGTAAGCATCGATCCTAGAACAAAAGGGAAACTTCCCACTACAAAGGGAAAGTTGTGATAAAAAAAATGCCATTACGAGGAGTTCCTTCGTAGGAACGACGAAGCAATCTCTTTTTTATATAATGATTGAGATTGCTTCGCTTTGCTCGCAATGACAACAAAACAATCATGATCGCTATTATTGATTATCAAGCAGGGAATATCGCCTCCGTAGTTAACGCCTTAAAGAGGCTTGGTATTTCTGACTATCAAGTAGTCAATCAACCTCTTGATCTTAAGAAAGCTACTAAAGTGATTTTCCCTGGAGTAGGAAGGGCAGCGCCAGCTATGCTACAACTTAAAAAACAAGGCCTTGATCTTGCGATTAAGGAAATTCGCGTGCCCTTTTTAGGCATTTGCCTAGGTCAACATCTTTTAGCAGATTTTTCTTATGAAGACGAAGTAGATTGCCTTGGCATTATCCCAGGTAAAGTGCGTAAACTTCCATTATCTGTAAAAATTCCACAGATTGGTTGGAACAAGGTTTTTTTTAAAAAAGATTTTCCTCTTTCAAACGGGATTCCTGATGGAAGTTATTTCTATTTTGTTAATTCCTATTATTTTAATGCAAAAAAAGAATTTGTAATTAGCCGAACAAGTTATGGCATTGATTTTCCATCGATCGTCCAAAAAGAAAACTTTTACGCAACCCAATTTCACCCAGAAAAATCAGCTAAATGGGGTTCAAAATTACTCCAAAATTTCTGTGAATTATGAAGCTTGTTGCAGACTTAAAAAAGAACACTCTCGCTAAGAGAATCATTCCTTGCATGGATATCCGTAGTAATCGGGTAGTCAAAGGTATCCATTTTAAAAACTTACAGGACGCTGGCGATCCCGTAGATCTCGGGCGACAATATTCCGATGATGGCGCAGATGAACTTGTTTTTCTCGATGTAATGGCCACCGTCGAAGAACGTAAAATCTTTTGTGAACTTATAAGGAAGATTTCTGAAAATATTAATATTCCTTTTACTGTTGGCGGAGGGATTGACCGTCTTGAAGATATTCGTAATCTTCTAAATGCAGGGGCCGATAAAGTCTCTATTGGTTCTACAGCAGTAAGAAACCCTTCGTTCATTAAAGAAGCGGCTGAACAATTTGGTTCGCAATGTATCGTGATATCGATCGATCCAAAAAAGAAGGGAGAAAGTTGGGAGGCCTATATTAAAGGCGGCCGCGAATCCACAGGTGTAGATGGAATCCAATTTGCAAAAAAG
>CAZNSF010000118.1:0-6650 GCA_964575565.1 uncultured Verrucomicrobiota bacterium
TCATTTCCATAGCGGAAGGATGCGGATTTTACCTCCATAAGAATTAATCGCCGCCAGTTCTTTGGGATCTAGACTTTTAGGAGTGTAATCGCCGCCCTTTACATAAATTTCCGGCTTAAGATGATACAATAAGGAGGTGACTCGTAAGCTTCCAAAAATGACCACATAATCAACACACCCAAGAGCTGCAAGGATTCGTGCTCGGGCAGAGTGATGGTTGAGAGGGCGTCCTAGACCTTTTAGTTTACGAACGGAGGCATCAGAATTTACGGCAACGACAAGATAATATCCTAGACGATGAGATGATTCGAGATATTCAACGTTTCCAACATTGAGGATATCAAAACAGCCATTTGTAAAGACCATTACCTGATCCCGACGACGCCTTTGCGTGACAAACATTTTAAGTCTGTGGAGAGGTACACACTTGGAAGATGTAGGGACTTGTTGTTTCAATCGAATTTTTATGTCGCTAATGGGTTTTCTCTACTTCTGCCGTAGGAGGCTTGATCATTTTGCTTAAGCTGGCGAGGGTGATTTTCTTGTTTGGAAGGAATGGAAGTAGTTTCTGTAGCTCGATGAAGTTGAAAAGCTGTAAGCAAAGCGGCGCGGCGACGTGCAAAGAGACTCTGCAAACACGGGTGAATCCAAATTTGGTTTGCGAATTTTCCAATTATTCCAAGGGGAAGACGATAAAGCACGCATTCGGTAACACGCGTTTGATTGCTTGCTATCGTTTCGAAGTAACAATTATATTCCCAAGAGGTAAACAATAAATTGCGTTGCCAAAGAAAGGATATATGGCGGTTGGCGCTAAAGGAATAAACGTACAGTTTCCATTTGATTGGAATGCTGAAAAACCGAGTACCGCATTCTAACGAGAAGCCTTGTTTGAAATAACGTGGACTTCGATTAAATGTTTTAGCTTTAAATGGATAAGGAAAATTTCGGCCTATTTGTTCTGTATCTATAAAATATTGAAAAACTTCTCCTATGGGGGCATTTAACTCAATTTTTTCTGTGAAATTGTGGAGTGACATAAATATTCTGGAAGGTTAAAGTAAAAGATTAAACAAGGTCTCGTACTATGGCAAGCCCTGTCATTGCACCATCTATTTTAGCTGCAGACTATACCTCGTTCGGTAAGGAGGCTAAGCGTGCCGAATTAGCAGGTGGAGATTGGTTGCATGTCGATATTATGGACGGCCACTTTGTTCCAAATATCAGTTTTGGTCCGGCTGTTACAGCAGCACTTAAGCGTTCCACACGTTTACCTCTCGATGTGCATCTTATGATTCAAAGGCCAGATCAATATGTAGATGCGTTTCTTATAGCTGGTTCTTATAGAATCACGGTGCATGTAGAAGCTGAGCACGATATCAAAACGACTTTGCGTCGTATCCGTAAAGGAGGCTGTCGAGCGGGGATTGCGCTTAACCCATCCACAAATTGTTCTCTTGTGGAGAAATACTTAGAGGATGTTGACCTCGTATTGTGTATGACGGTGGTTCCTGGTTTTGGAGGTCAAAAATTTATGCCGGAGGTTTTAGAGAAGGTAAGTTATCTTGCGAATCACGCTTTACGTCGAAAACATAAGTATTATATTGAAGTGGATGGAGGCATTGATGTGGAAAGTGCTATAGTTAGCGCGAAAGCGGGGGCCAATGCTTTTGTGGCAGGAACATCTCTTTTTAGCGCCAAAAATATGAGAGGCGCTGTTTCGAAAATGCGAAAAGCTATTTTATCAGTGGATCAGAATTAAAAGCTAACAACCTTACCTTACCTCTCCTTACTAAGGAGAGAAAGGAAGAGGTATCTTCCTTACATGTTTCTTCTTGTTGATTTTTTGAATGTAGCTTATCGCAGTTTCTTTGCGATAAGAGAGCTTTCTAATTCCAAAGGCTTTCCGACTAATGCGGTTTATGGGGTTGTTCAATCAATTCGACGTTGGCTTGATGAATGGAAGCCAACCCATTTAGCTATTGTATTAGATGCAGAAACGCCGAAGCGACGGCTCGAGCTTTTGCCACAATACAAGGCCAACCGTCCTCCTACGCCAGATCTTTTACCACCTCAGCTTGAAATGTTATGCAAACTCTTTCCGATGCTCGGTTGGCCTACCGCATTTAATTCTACAGAAGAAGCTGATGATCTTGCTGCTGCCTTGGCTTTGAAGGCAGCTAAGGAAGGGCATGAAGTTAGGATTGCTTCGAACGATAAAGATTTCTTCCAAATCGTAAGCCCTCAAATTAAAATTTTACGAAGCACACCCAAAGAAACTGTATTAGCCGATGAGGCTTGGTTGCAGGAGCGCTGGAGAATTAAACCCGGGCAAGTGGCTGATTTCCTTGCTCTACAAGGCGATGCAGTTGATAATATTCCTGGTGTGCCTGGGGTAGGGGAAAAGACAGCTTCCGACCTTATGGGGAGGTTTGGGTCTATTGAGAAATTATTAATATCGCTGCAAGAGATTCAACGCCCTAAATTACAAGCTGCGCTTACGGAAAATGCCGGGATTGTTCGTCGGAATTTAGAATTAATTCGATTAAATCCCATTTCGGATATTCCTCCGCTTAATGATTTTCGCTTGCAAGAGCCGCGCTACGAGTCTTTACTGCAAACGCTTTCGGATTTGGAATTTAAATCTCTCTTTGGCTTTTATAAAAACGAAAGCCAAAGGACTCTTCACTCGAAACAAATGGCATTGTTTTAAAGAGTATTTTTATGTCTGAATTTAAAAGTTCGACATCGCCTTTGATATGTCTTACGGGAGGTATTGCTACCGGTAAAACAAGTGTGGCAAGCTGGTTTGCAGCAAGAAATTGGGCGGTTATTTGTACGGATGAAATTGTGCATCGGCTTTATGAACCCGATCAGGATTTACCAAGGGAAATTGCTCATGAATTTGGTCCTACAGTGATTACTCCAGAAGGTCGAGTGAACCGTTCTGAATTAGCAAAGATAGTTTTTAAAGAAAAAGGGACGCTGCAGCGTTTGATGGGATTGGTACATCCAAAGGTAAGGGCTGTATGGAAAAAACAGGCTGCCGAAGCCGTTTACTGCGGAAAAAAAACAATGATTATTATCCCTCTAGCTTACGAAACCCAAATTGAAAAAGAATTTCAGCAAGTGTGGGTAGTGGCATGTAGTGATCAAGAACAAAAAAATCGACTATATCAACGTGGTTTAAATGAAGCACAAATTAAACAGAGGCTTTCTTCTCAATGGCCGTTGCAAAAGAAAATGGACTTAGCAGATTTAGTTATTTGGAATAATGGCCCCTGGTCCCTTACAGAAGAACAACTGGGGAAGATTTTGACAGCTTAAATATTTTACCTAAAAAGAGGAACAAGAAACCTTTATTGCTATGGCAGAAGAACCTCCCAATCCTTCTTCATCTTCAAGAACACCTAGAGAAGCTCCTTCTTATGGGGCCTCGGCTTCTAACTCTGCAGAGGAACGAAAAGGGCGTTATCGTGGACGGTGGCGCCGTTTTCGGCATCGGGATGAAGATATGGAAGGATCTCTTCCCGAGAGTCTAAATATTGCTGAACTTAAAAAACTTTCGCCCAAAGCCATCCAAGCGCGCGCTTTGGAACTTGGGGTGGCTGATCCATCAATAACCCCGGAAGAGCTGATTCATCAGATGTTAAAGATTCATGCTGAAAAGTTAGGGCTAAAGTTGGTGGAAGGGGTTCTTGAAATTAATCGTGGAGGCTTAGGTTTTTTACGTTCAGCTAAGACAAATTATCAACCAAATTTGGAAGATGCTTATGTGGCACAGTCTCTAATCCGCCGCTTTGGCTTACAACCAGGTGACCTTATTGCCGGCATGGCACGATCCCCTCGCGATCGCGAGCGTTACCATACGTTATTAAATGTGGATTTAATCTGGAATGAACTACCGGAAAAATTCCAAAAGCGCAAATCGTATGAAGAATTAACGCCGCTTTTTCCGCAAAAAAGGTTGGTTTTAGAGACAGGCGCCGATGCCATTAGTATGCGTGCTTTAGATCTTCTTGCTCCACTAGGACGGGGACAACGTTGCTTATTGGTAGCTCCTCCGCGTGCAGGGAAGACCATTTTATTGCAACAGATTGTAGAAGGCATCGAAAAGAATGATCCCGATGCAAATGTGATTGTCCTTTTATTAGATGAGCGACCGGAAGAGGTTTACAATATGCGTCGTGTTGTAAAAGGGGAAATAATTAGCAGTACCTTCGATGAAACAATCGAACGCCATGTACGCGTAGCAGAGCTTGTAATGGAAAAGGCTCACCGGATGCTTGAAGTTGGTAAACATGTAGTATTGCTTTTAGATTCGCTGACACGTTTAGCGCGTGCCTGCAATGCCTCGACATCTTCGAAGGGCAAGTTGATGTCGGGTGGTATTGAATCAGGAGCTCTTATTAAACCACGCAAATTTTTTAGTGCTGCTCGCAATGTAGAGGAAGGCGGCAGCCTTACCATTATCGCTACGGTATTGGTGGAAACAGGTAGTAAAATGGACGATTTGATTTTTGAAGAATTTAAAGGAACCGGTAATATGGAGGTTTATTTAAGCCGTGATCTTCAGGAGCGGAGGATTTATCCAGCTATTCATATTGAGAAAAGTGGTACACGGCGCGAAGACTTACTTTATCATCCAGAGGAACTTATCCGAATTCAGGCGCTACGAAAACAACTATCCGAATATCCACCTTTAGAAGCGATGGAGAAATTGATTGAGCAACTTCGAATGACGAAATCGAATGCAGAACTCTTGATGCGGCTTAAGCTAGGATCCTAATTTAGCTTAGGTAATCCACGCTAAAGAGAGTGTCTATGAAACCGTGGATGGCAATAAAAGGCATAATCTAGAACTTTTTTACGGCCATACGAAAATTGCGGTACAGTAATAGATCGTAAACAATCTTTAATCCCCCCGATATAAAAAACACTGTTCCTAATAATGCTGCGCTGCCGAGCAATGGGCTTGTGAATATAGGAGCAAGTGCTGCGCCGACTGTTCGCGCAATATTTGTTATACCAGCAGCAGCAGAGCGTTCGTTAGGATTTACTGCAGCCATCGTGTAAGACTGGCGAGCGGGCACATCCATTTGTGAGATGCTAAAGCGTAACCACAATAGGGTGATCGTTAACCCAAGATTAGGCATGAGCGGTACGAGGATCAAAAGAATATTTGATGGGATATGTGTCCAAACCATGGTGTTGATCAATCCAATACGCAAAGCTAGTCGTGCAGCTACAAGAGAGGAAATACCTGCAAGGATGTTCGCCACAAAGAATACACCGCCTAACATCGCAGGTTCGATCTTGAACCGAAGATAGAACCAGTAAGCTACAACACTCTGTAGTATAAATCCTCCCGCGAATGCATCGAGCGAGAACAATGCCGCCAACTTCAACACAATTGAACGCGACTGGTTCAACCCAATCCACGGGAGTTGGGCCACATGGCGGGTCTCGACTTCAACAGCAGGGGACAACTTTAAAAATAATAAGGTCAGCACTGCTCCCATTGCTGTATAGCCGAGTAGTACTATGTGGTAGTTTGTCAGTTCAGCGAGGACGCCACCTACAAGCGCTCCAAGAGCTGTAGCGAACGAGCCGACTAGATTGTACCACGCGAAAACTTGGGTGCGGCGCTGGTCAGGCACGATCTGTGATAGAGAGGCTTGTTCGATAGATAGAAACGGCCCAACTTCGTAGCCACTGGGACTGATCACTCCAACGGTGGCCGCAAAGAGCAGTAGAATGAAATAGTTCGTGCTTGCAAACAATATACCTGCCAAAAGCATCAGGCCCGCGCCAGCAATGAGCATCCGTCGTCTGCCTAAATGATCGGCAGTGATAGTCATGCCCAATGAGAGAATGGCATCTCCAATAAGTGTTAGTGTTAGTAGAAGACCGATCTGTGTGGTACTCAAGCCTACTTCTGTTAAATAGAGCACGAAAACAACAGACAGGAAACCGTACGCAAACATTCGCACGGCACGCGTTCCAAATAACACCCAGCCATCAGTAGATAGTATCGCGTGCATTTAAATTTTTTCTTGTGTAATCCATTTCATTTGAACAACTCCTTTTAATGGCGATGACGATGATGAATATCAGGATAATGCAAATGAGAATGAATAAGTGATTCGTGGTGATGTAAATGAGTGTGTGGTTCATCAAGTGGATTGGCCGGAGTATGAGCATGATGGTGATATTTATCGTGGTAATGTATGTGCTCATGATACATTTCTTCGTGTATGTGCGCATGCTTATGCCGCTCTGTAAGGTGCAGCCACACTCCCACGGCCATAAGTAACCCTGCTACAGCGAACCAGCCTGTAACTGGTTCACGAAACAGAAGCAACGATAGGAGCGCGCCTACGAAAGGTGCGGTCGAAAAATATGCGCCTGTGCGGGCCGTGCCAATGTGCCGCAATGCCAAGATGAACAATACCAAACTCAGCCCATAACCAACTAAGCCTACTAGTCCTGCCGCTAAGAACAAGCTTGCCACGGGTATCTTCGCGCCCAGCCACCATCCAATTCCACAATTGACCAACCCAGCCATACTTCCCTTAATCGCTGCGATTTGGATGGGATCGGCGGCCGATACCTTACGTGTAAAATTATTATCTATTGCCCAGCACAGA
>CAZNSF010000119.1:0-8782 GCA_964575565.1 uncultured Verrucomicrobiota bacterium
CAAAAACTCGTGCAGAGGAGGATCCAAGGTGCGAATAGTTACCGGATAGCCTCTCATCGCTTTAAAAATTCCAATAAAGTCTTCGCGTTGGTACGGAAGCAGTTTGGCCAATGCTGTTTCGCGTTCCTTCTTAGTCTCCGCAATAATCATTTCTCGGACAGCATCAATGCGGTCACCACCAAAGAACATATGCTCCGTTCGACATAATCCAATCCCTTCCGCTCCAAAAGCAATGGCATTTTCCGCCTGATCCGGTTGGTCTGCATTGGTACGAATCCGGAGTTTGCGTAATCGATCCGTCCAACCCATCAAGCGTTTAAAGATTCTATAAGTATAACTTTCCTTTTCGGTAAGGGTTTTATCCACCAAAACCTGTACAATCTCGCTCGGTGCAGTTCGAATTTGTCCAGCAAACACTTCGCCACTGGTGCCATCAATTGAAAGAAAATCTCCTTCTCGTATCTCATGTCCTTTAACAATCAATTTACGCGCCGAGTAATCAATATGTAAGCCTTCTGCTGCACACACACATACCTTGCCCATTTGACGAGCCACTAGTGCCGCATGGGAACTAACTCCACCCCGAGCCGTAAGGATCCCTTCAGCTGCCAACATTCCACGAATATCTTCCGGACTTGTTTCAATCCGTACAAGTAAAGTTTGTTCACCTTTATGAGTCATTCTTTCGACATCACTAGCATTAAAATAAACTTTGCCGCTTGCAGCCCCAGGCCCCGCAGGCAATCCTTTGGCAAGCAAACGCCCCTTTTCAATAGCTTCTTTACGGTCTAATCGATCAAAAATGGGCGCCAATAATTGCGAGAGCGAATCTGGAGGAATACGCCTAACCGCTGTCTTCCAATCAATCAGTTTTTCTTCGACCATCTCACAAGCAATTCGTACAGCAGCAAGGCCCGTTCGTTTGCCATTACGCGTCTGCAACATATAAAGACGATTATTTTCGATCGTAAACTCAAAGTCCTGCATATCTTTAAAATGTTTTTCGAGTTGAGCGCGGATTTTTTCGAGCTGATGATAGGATACCGGCATTTGGTTCTTTAATTCAGCAATTGGCTGAGGAGTACGAATCCCTGCAACGACATCCTCTCCCTGGGCATTGACCAAGTATTCACCATAAAAAACTTTTACGCCCGAAGCCGGATCGCGTGTAAAGGCTACTCCTGTGGCACAATCATCGCCCATGTTTCCAAAAACCATGGATTGTACATTTACAGCTGTTCCCCACTCATGCGGAATATTGTATTTACGACGATAAACATTTGCTCGTTCGTTATTCCAAGAACCAAATACTGCGCCAATAGCTCCCCAAAGTTGCTCAATGGGATCCGATGGAAATGCTTTACTAGTCCGCTTTAAAATTAAGGCCTTAAAACGCTTCACAAGTTCTTTTAGATCTGCAGTGCTTAAATCGGTATCCTTCTGAACTCTACGCTCTTTTTTAAGATGATCCATTACCTCTTCAAAAGGTTCATGTTCATGATCACCTATCTTTTGAACTCCCATTACCACATCGCCATACATTTGGACAAAACGCCGATAACTATCCCAGGCGAATCGTTCATTTCCACTGCGCCTGGCTAATCCCTCGACCGTCAAATCATTAAGACCAAGGTTTAAAATCGTATCCATCATTCCTGGCATGGAATCACGCGCACCGGATCGCACAGAAACTAACAAAGGATTTTGGGCATCACCTAACCGTTTCTCCATGAGTTTTTCGATTCTGGCAACGGCATCGGTGACTTGTTTGCGAAGAATTGCAGGGTATGTTCGGCGATGTGCATAATAATAAGTACAAATTTCCGTAGTAATCGTAAACCCTGGTGGAACCGGCAATCCTACTCGGCACATCTCGGCTAGGTTCGCCCCTTTGCCGCCCAAAAGAGGTCGCATCTTTGTATTGCCATCCGAATGACCTGAACTAAAGAAGTAAACGTATTTCGGGGCTTTTAAACTCCGTGATGTTTTAGCTCGAACAGATTTTTTATTCTTTTTAGACATAGGCATACTCCTGAAAATGAAAGGTGGAGAATGTGCAATTTTTTTTGTGCTGTCAAGCTAGGCTAGCGCCTTAAAGCTGTAATCCTTTCAACAAGGGTTGGATGGGAATAGTGGTACGTACTATATGCAGGATGCGGCGTAAGATTCGAAAGATTTTTTTCGGAAAGCTTTATTAATGCGCTTTCCATAGTTTGAGGTTGGCCTGTCTGTTCAGCGGCATAACGATCTGCTTCGTATTCATGCTTACGCGATAAAGCATTAAAGAACGGCCCAAGCCAAAAAGTAAAAGCCCCTCCAACAAGACTGAAAATAAGAATCTTTACTGCAACAGAAGAATCCGTGATTCCAAAAGCTTGATACATCGGCTGCCAATTTAGCAACAAACTCAAAATATAAAAACCAATAACGGTCAATGAAGAAGAGAGAATCAGTATTTTAAGGATATGTTTTTTCTTATAATGACCAATCTCATGCGCAAGCACAGCGCTTAATTCACCAATTGCTAACTGTTGAATGAGTGTATCGAAAAGAACGATGCGCCGCGCTTTGCCAATCCCCGTAAAATAAGCGTTTGAATGGCTGGATCTTTTCGAGCCATCAATCACAAAAATTCCGCATGCAGCGAATTGACATTTTTTTGCAAGGTTTTCGAGATGGATTTTCAGTTCTCCTTCTTCAAGAGGAGTAAATTTATTAAAGAAAGGTGCAATCACAATTGGATAAAGAATCATCATCAAAAATTGAAAGCCCATCACAAACAAAGCAGCTGCAAGCCACCAAAATGGACCTGTTCGAGTAATAAAAATAAAAAGAAAGTAGAAAAATGGGATGCCAATCAGAAAGAGAAGAATCAAGCTTTTGAGTTTATCCAGCCAAAATGTTGAAGGAGTGGTTTTATTAAATCCAAATCGGTTTTCGATTACAAAAGTTTCGTACATTTCCAAAGGAAGCCCAACCAAACTATTTAAAATGGTAAATATAAGAATTAAAATTACGCATTGCCCCAACTCTCCTAGTGGTAGCAAGCCTTGAGCTTGGGAATAAAGCCATGGGATAAATCCAGAGAATAAATAAACGAGCGTTAAGATAGAACCCACCGCATCTTCTAAATGACCAAAGCGAGTACGGGTAAGAGTATAGTTAATGCTCTGACGATAGTTTTCTTGGGAAACAGTACCCTTTAATATTTTTGGAATCTCGCGGCTCTTAGATAAAACGTATTTTGTATTAAGAATGGCAAGACCACGCTCCAGTAAAAAACGTACTGCAAACAGAGTTAAAAAGAGACTAAGAAAAATTTGGACAGTAGACATGGTTGATGGTAGTAAGAAAACTTGATGGTAATAAGAAAATTATTTAATGAACAACAAGAGTTGCTTTAAGTAAAAGCAAAGAGCATACCATATACGATCAAGAATATTAAGGGGTCAATAGTAGCATTTAGCCAAGCAGTTTTACAAGGGGATGAAATGATGATTTTCCATACTCCATTTCTAATTGTTTTTAACCGTGTCCAAAAAACCTTAGAAAACAGAATTTAGAAATTTTACAACAAATACCTTGCGCGGATTTTATGAGTGTGGGAAAATTCTTCTGCTGGATGAAGCCTTGGATTTTTCTTTAACAGGATGGAAATGATTAATAAACTTTTGGTTATTTCATTTAGATTAAAAACAATATTCTCGACATGAGAAAATTTCTCCTCATCACTTGTTGTCTTCTCAATACTCAGTATGCGTCTCCTGAAACGCCTAAGCGCGCTGAACAAACACGAGAAACGACTTCTGCCAAAACCGAAATCCTAGTTCCAGCTATCCAAGGCGATTGGTGGCCGGTGGCCGGAGATCCTGATCTTGGTGAGTTAACCGATCCAAAACAGCAACCAGTAGATTTTGCCATTTGGCAAGCCGCTGATGGCACATGGCAAATCTGGTCATGCATTCGCTTTACTAAATGCGGTGGCATGACACGGCTTTTTCATCATTGGGAAAGCGCGAAGCTAACCGATAGTAATTGGAAACCTATGGGCATTGCCATGCAGGCTGATGAAAAGTTTGGTGAGAGGCCAGGCGGACTGCAAGCGCCGTTTGTCTTTAAACATGAGGCCGTGTTTTATATGGCATATGGCGATTGGACCCACATCTGTATGGCCACCAGCATTGATGGCAAACAATTTGCACGTCGCGTGAATACCAATAGCAACGCTGCAATGTTTAGTGAAGCGCCTGGTGAAAACACGCGAGACCCTATGATTATCCGTATTGGCGATTTGTGGTACTGCTACTACACCGATCACCCAAATAACCACGGTGCGGTGTATTGCCGGAGCTCCAAAGATCTGCGCGCATGGAGCGAAGGGTGTATCGTCGCGGAAGGTGGTCAGGCTGGCACAGCTTTCTCATCAGCCGAGTGTCCTTTTGTTATCGAATTGCAACCTGGTCAGTTCTATCTATTCCGTACGCAACGCTACGGCAAGAACGCGCAAACCAGCGTATATCATTCCACCGACCCATTGGATTTTGGCAAAAACCAGGATACAGGCCACTTTATTTGCACTCTTCCAATCGCCGCGCCAGAAATCTTCAAATACAATGGACAATTTTTTATTGCCACGCTATTACCAAGCCTAAAAGGCGTCCAAATTGCTAAACTCGACTGGATCCCACAAACTAAAAAATAATAGGGAAAGAAATCCTTGATATGCTAAGATGAAAATCATGCAAAACTTTTTGTAATGTCCGTTGTTTAGTATAAGGTCTTAGAAGCATTCATCCTTTAACCCACAAAAGGAAACCATGAAGATAAACTGTATTCTTGTATTTATATGCGCTCTCTTTCTTAATCTATATGTCTTAAGAGGAGCTGAAGAATATAAAAATCAACAAACGCCTCCGGAAAACCAAAAGATCTCTCAACTTTCTAATAGAGATCTTAACGCGCGACGATTAAGCGGTTGGGCGCCTATGGAGACGCCAGTAGGAGTACCGGAAGGAAGTGTGATAACATCGATTTTCTTTCTTCCTAACGGGGAAATAATTACCGTATTGCAAGGTTCTAAGGAAAGTATGGGGCGGATCGGGCATTACGATGGTAAAAATTGGTCTTATAAAGATATTGTCTGCCAAACTATGCCTCCGGGCGACTCGCCAAAGGTCAATGGTGTTAGCCCTGCTGGGGTAATTTATGCAACAGGATCCTCTGGTCAAAAAGGGAGAGCAAGGCTTTATTCATCAATGGATTATGGAACTTTTCAAATGATTGAACCAGGACTCGTGTTTCAGATGCTTGGAGGTTTTGTATTCAAGGACAATAAAACTTATGCGGGAACTTCATGGACTCCTGGAATCCCCGTTTTTGTTTCCAATGATGGCCAAAGATTCGAAAGAACATCACCAGCTGAGAACTGGCCGCACCAAAACAACCCTGGCGCTGCTTATGCATTTAAAATGCATCCGGTGACGGGTGATTTTTACGTATCCACCGAAGGGGATGGGGTTTGGACTTCCGCAGATGATGGAAAGACATGGAAACGATTGGATATTCCTTACCTTCCCGACCTCAATATGTTTGATCTCGATTTTAGCGTAAAAGGTTCTCTTTTCGTTGCAACAATGGGCCATAAGCAAGAAGCTCCTCCCGGAAGCGCCGAAGGAGTTTATCGTTATAAAGATGGCAAATGGACCCATAGTTTTAAAGATTTACCAATGGGGCGTGGCATAGCTTCCGTTTGTGCAAGAAGTAATACTGGTGTGATTTATACAGGGACAGATCATGGGGTTTATCAATCACTTGATGATGGCGATACGTGGGAACCAAATCCCATCAATATAGGGCTTCGACCTTTTAAACATAAGGTGCAAGATGGTGAAAAAGAAGGTATGGCCGTTAATGTACTTAAACTCGGGCCCGATGGTCATCTCTATGCAAACGTGATTGGTACCGGCATTCATCGTTCCACAACACCAGTAGAGATTCGGCCGCCTACTATCACCACCCAGCCTTGGATTGAACCAAAAGTAGTTGCCTTACCTGCTTTAGCCACGGTAGATATCGTTGCCAGTGATCTTGATCCTATGCCACTTACTTATACATGGACAAAGGTAAGTGGACCCGGTCAGGTAACTTTTATCCCAAAAGAGGCAAGTCCAAGCGCTCAAACCATTACCTTCGGTGCGCCTGGGTCATATGCTTTGCGTGTAACAGTTTCTAATGGACATCTAAGTACCTCTGCAGATCTAAATGTAGATATTAAACCAGCTACTAGCCCCGGACCAGAAATAGATTTTACGATGACTTCCTCCGGTGGAAGTGAAACGAGCGGCAAAGCAAACCTAGAGGTTTCTTTAAAATCTACCGTGACTAAAAAAGTGACTGTAGATTATGAAGTGGTTGGAGGCACTGCTA
This sequence comes from uncultured Verrucomicrobiota bacterium, assembly GCA_964575565.1. Taxonomy (GTDB): domain Bacteria; phylum Verrucomicrobiota; class Verrucomicrobiia; order JABWAM01; family JABWAM01; genus CAZNSF01. The sequence continues at coordinate 6,427 of CAZNSF010000119.1, forward strand.
CAAAAGATATCGATTATGAATTAGCTAAAGGCACTCTTATCTTCGAACCCGGAAAAACTTCTTCGACCATCTCTTTAATCATTAAAGATGATAAAATGAATGAAGCGAATGAAACCATTGAAATTGCTTTAAGTAATCCTGCAGAGGCTCATTTGGGTTATAACGTAGTGAACACTTATACGATCACGGATGATGATGCAGTACCGGCAATTTCGTTTGAAACAGCATCTTCAAGTGGAAATGAGATGGTAAAGGCGATAGAACTTAAAGTGAAATTAGAAGCCCCTTCTGGTCAGGAGGTAGCAGTAGATTACACGGTAAGTGGTGGCACAGCTAGTGGAAATGGAGTGGATTACGTTCTTAAAGATGGAAAACTTACATTTAAACCCAGCGAAATATCGCAAATAATTCCTCTTGCAGTTGTGTTAGATGGGTTAAATGAACCGGATGAAACAGTTGAAGTAAGTTTAAAGAATCCGGTAAATGCCACATTAGGGACTACTTCCGTACATACATGCACCATTCAAAATGTAAGTGTGCCAATGGTAGCCTTTGGTAATTCAATATTTAAAGGCAGTGAAGCTGTTACTGCGGCTAATTTAACGGTGGTTTTAAGCGTTGCCTCAAAAGAGGAGATCAAAGTGGACTATGGTGTAAAAGGAGGAACAGCTACGGGAGATGGGGTAGATTACACATTGATACCTGGAACATTGGTATTTAAACCGGGTGAAGTATCGAAAAGCATCCCCTTTACGATTGTAAACGATAAATTGGATGAAGATGATGAAGAAAGAATCGATGTGGTATTAAGTAATCCGATCAATGCGGTATTGGGGGAGGTGGCAAAGTGCGCTTACAAGATTATGGATGATGATCCACCGCCATTAATTTCGTTTCAAGCGGCTAGTTCTTCGTCTCCGATTGGGAAAAAGCCTCAAGTGAATGTGGTGATTAGCGTTCCAACAGGGAAAGTAGCGTCTGCAACATGCCGTGTTACCGGTGGCACAGCCATGGCAAATTATAAGGGGTATAACGCACAGGTGAAACTTAGCGGCTCAGAAAAAAGGACAAAACTGGAATTTGCTATAAGTAAGAACTCAAAAAGCGGCCAGACCGTAGAATTTACTTTAAGTGATCCTAAACAATGTACATTAGGAACTACTACCAAACATGTTTTTACAATCGAGTGATCTTCTTTTGGAGAGATCAAAATGTGCCGTATTATCTAGGGAGACTGGACATTCATTCCGAAGCATGGTATTGCCATAACCATGAAGCTCATTACAAACACGTGGATCTTTTTTACCTTAACCTCCTCGCTCTATGCTGCGACTAATTCTGTAAGCGGCCCTATACCAGCTTCTTCATCATCAGAATTAACACTTTGGGAGCTTTTGCAAGCAGGTGGATGGGTGATGATTCCACTTTGGGCAGCCTCTTTTGTAGCCATGGTATTGATCATCTTTTATTTTGTTACCTTGCAAGGTAGTCGCGTAGCAACCAAAGAATTCAAACGTCTTCTGGGAACTATGGTTAGCGAAAAAAATTTTGGTGGTATTCTCGAAGCAACAAGAGCCAGCCCGCAAATTCTTGCTAGAGTGATGGAACATGTAGCAGAATTTATACAAAACAATCCTGAAGCTGATTTTTCTGCTGTTCGCGAGGTCGCCCAAGCTGAAGGTACCAAACAATCTGCTGCATTAAATCAACAAGTTACCTACTTAATGGATATCGGCGTACTTTCTCCGATGCTCGGCCTTTTTGGTACTGTGGTTGGGATTCTACAATCTTTTGGCTCAATCGCTAGCGAAGCTACTCCCATGCGCACCATGATGTTAGCTGGCGGGGTTTCGCGCGCCCTTATTGCAACTGCTGCAGGGTTAGTGATTGGTATTATCTCTATGTTTTTCTACTCCTATTTCCGAGGTCGTGTACAAGGTCTTATTTCGGAATTAGAAACTTCAGCCACCACGCTGGTAGCACAAATCGGTTTAAAGATTAAAAAGTAAAGCTTCGTTTGCACGGTTCATGAAACCAAAGCGTTATTTTTGGTTATGAGTAATATTCCAAAACTCATTCAACGGATGGGGAAACAAGCTAAAGCTGCTGCCTTAAAGCTTGCGGTTACTTCCACAGAAATAAAAAATCGGGCGCTTCAGTTAATGGCCGATGCCATCGACAAGCAATCGCAGCGTATTATCGCCGAAAATAGTAAAGACATGGCTAAAGCCAAAACTCTTGGCTTTTCAACCGCTATGCTCGATCGATTGAAGCTCGATCCAAAACGAATCGCTGAAATGGCCAAAGGAATTCGTTACGTTGCTGCCTTGACTGATCCGGTTGGCGAAATTCTTAA
>CAZNSF010000120.1:0-18404 GCA_964575565.1 uncultured Verrucomicrobiota bacterium
AAATTTGATCATAATCCTTTTTATATAAAACTTTAGTACCACAAAGAGTATCTCGAATAGGTTGATCAACGAGCCAGGAGAATAATACTCCAAAAAACCAGTTTGCCACTAAATTGAGATGTTGCATGGCTTCGTTTTCCATAGGGTAAACCAGTCGACAGCCGTTGATAAATTCTGCTTTCCCATTAACAAGGCAATGATAAAATTTAGGCAATTCCTCCGGTGACACTGTAAGATCCGCATCAAGAATCATCAGGATATCGCCGGTGGCTCGCTCAAAAGCCTGCCGAACCGCATTCCCTTTGCCAAGTTTCCCGCTTTGGGAAAAATAGATAATATCTCGGTTAGGGCATAATTGTTTTTGCTGGATGATTTCTTCGAGGGTTCCATCGGTGGAGTAACCATCACAAAAGATCATTTCAGTATGCGACCCCATTTCTGGCACCCTTCGGATGATATCAGCAATATTATCACGTTCGTTACGACAGGGGATGATGACCGAGACACGTGGATCCAAACCATGGGAACCATAAGGCCGAGCGATGACAACACTCATCATGCCTAAATGCGAAAGGAGAGGAAGATTCACAAGTACGCGATTGACGAAGTCACTTAATAAGGGAATCCAAAGTGGAAATAGCATGCGGCGTTTAGCCTCGACCTTTTGGTAGCCGGCGAGATCAAGAAAATTAAGAATATCTTCTGTTCGCAGCCAGTTTGGTTTTGGCTGGGGCAATTTCCAACCAAGCCAATGCCAAAGAAGCCATGCGGGTTGCCATAGCTTGCTGTAGTAGGTAATAATCAGTCGTGTTCTTGGAGTTGTTAGTTTTTTAAGTTTTTCGAGCAAACCTTGGATATCGGTAATTTCTCCTAATAAGCCATCGAGAATAATCACATCGAATGGTTCTTCTGCAGAAATCTCATCTGCTGCGGCTGCCATGAAATGCAGGTGAGGATGACGGGTAGAAGCCTGTTGAATGGTTTTCGGACTAAAATCTACGCCAAGACCATATTTGGGAGAGACAGCATTAAGAACATCGCCCAGGCCGCAGCCCGCCTCCAAAACTCGCAATCCCGGAGGTACAAGTGCCGAGATCATACGTAATTTTTCTTGATGGAATCCAGCATGCCGTTGTTGGAAATGTTCCCGTAAAGAGGCAATTTGGTCGTAGTGATCTCGGAGGTTCATAGGAATACTATCATTCATGAAGCAGAAATCGGTCCAGAAAACAACCTTTCGAAAAAGAATGAAGGCTTTCCTTAAAATAAAATAATGAGCAAAATCGAAAAATATGATTGCCCATTTCTAAGTTTATAGAATACACACCAATCGGATGGGTAAATCTTTAATCATTGCAGAGAAGCCGAGTGTTGCTGGAGATATGGCCCGAGCTTTGGGTAAATTCAAAAAACTCGAAGGCCATTACGAAAATGAGGACATGGTCGTTACCCACGCGGTAGGCCATCTGGTAGAGCTTTTCATGCCAAACGACTTTAAAAAGGAATGGCGAGCTTGGACATTGGATAACCTGCCAATGATTCCCGAAGAGTTTAAACTAAAACCTATTGAGAAAACTGAAAAGCAGCTCAATATCATTTTAAAACTTATTAAGCGCAAAGATATTACTGAACTTGTAAATGCGTGCGATGCAGGAAGAGAAGGAGAATTAATCTTTCGTTACATTTACCAGCTATCTGGCACATCCAAACCTTTTCGTCGTTTATGGCTTTCTTCGATGACAGCTACGGCTGTTAAAGAAGGGTTTAAATCTTTGCGTGAAGCCTCCGAACTACAAAATTTAGCTGAAGCAGCAAGGTGCCGTAGTGAATCTGATTGGTTAATTGGGATTAATGGTACACGGGCATTTACCTGCAAAATTTATGGTCATGCAGGTAGACAGATGTGCACTATGGGACGTGTACAGACACCAACTTTGGCCATTGTGGTCGATCGCGCAAATACCATTCAGGATTTTAAGAAAAAACCTTATTGGGAAGTGATCGGAACTTTCCACTGTGCGGCAGGTGAATATTTTGGAAGATGGCTTGATCTCTCTTTTAAAAAGGATGAACAAGATCCAGAAGCAAAAGCCGAACGAATATGGGAAGAAGCCAAGGCGCAAGCCATCGCAAAGAAAACTCTGGATAAACCTGGAGTCGTTACGGAAGAAAAGAAAACCGCAACCCAGCTTTCACCGCTCCTGTACGACCTCACAAGTTTACAACGCGAATGCAATAGTCGCTTTGGTTTATCTGCCAAACGTACTTTGCAGATTGCGCAAGCGCTTTACGAGCGCAAGAAAATGATCACTTATCCGCGTACAGGCTCTCGCGCTTTACCGGAAAAACATATTCCCGTTGTTAAGCAAACATTGAATGCCTTGCAAGGAAGTCCTTATGAACCCTTTAGTAAAAAAATTACTAAGGAAGAATGGGTTCGTCCGAATAAACGTATTTTCAATGACGCAAAAGTTTCAGATCACTTTGCGATTATACCAACCACGGAAGGCGTAAAAGAACTCGATGATATGGAGGCCAAAGTTTTCGATATGATCTGTAAACGGTTCTTAGCGGTCTTTTATCCAGCAGCGGTTTTTGAAGTTACTACACGTATCACCACAGTAGAACAAGAGCCTTTTAAAACAGAAGGCAAAATTCTTAAAGAATTAGGTTGGATGGAAGTTTATGGCAAAGAAGCTGACCAAGAGGAACATATCCCTCCAGTAAAAACCGATGAAAAACCAGTTGGCAATCCCATCGAGGTTAAAGCTCTTGAAACAAGGCCTCCACCTCATTACACAGAAGCTACCCTTTTAAGCGCAATGGAAGGCGCTGGAAAATTGCTGGATGATGAAGAATTGGGTGAAGCAATGAAGGAACTTGGCTTAGGTACGCCTGCCACACGCGCTGCCATTATTGAACAGCTGATCGCGCAAGAATATCTGCGGCGCGAAGCGCGTGATCTCTTGCCAACTTCCAAGGGAATATCTTTGATCCAAATGTTGAGTTCAATCCCTCTTCCGGAGCTTTGTTCGCCCCAATTAACTGGAGAATGGGAATATAAACTTCGCGAAATGGAAAATGGCAAGCTCGCCCGTAAAGAGTTCATGCAGCAAATCGAAAAACTTGCCTGCAAAATTGTGGACCATGCTAAACGCTATGATGATAAATCTTTTGAGTCGAAGATAGTTATCCAAGCGCCATGCCCTAAATGCGGTGGTAAAATACGAGAAACCTTTAAATGGTTTGAGTGTTCAAAAGCAGGATGCGATTTTCAAATTTGGAAATCAATTGCTTCTAAGAGTTTGACGGTGGAAGAAGTCGAAAGTCTTCTTCAAACCCGTAAAATTGGGCCTTTAACCGGATTTCGAAGCAAGGCAGGGCGGCCTTTTTCAGCGATGCTTGTGATTGGCGACGATTATAAAGTTGCCATGAAATGGGATGAAGTTTCCAATCCAGATGGAACCAGCAGCGGCTTGGAGTTTATTAGCGAAAAATCGTTAGGATCTTGTCCTCTTTGCAAGTCCCCGGTACGAGAAACCAATATGGCTTATTGTTGTGAAAAACGCGCCCTTCCTAAACCCGAATGCGAATTTCGTATTTCAAAAAAGATAAAGGACCGTGATATTCCGGTTGAACAAATCGAAAAACTTTTGCGTGATAAAAAGACCGACCTTTTGGATAAATTTATATCGGCCAAGAAAAGGCCTTTTAGCGCTCACTTAATTCTAACAGAAGAGGGCAAACTAGGTTGGGAGTTTGCAGCTCGTATCCCCAAGACAAAGAAAGCAAAAATAGTAAAAAATGATAAAACTGTCGATAAACCCGAAGATCCAAAGACCGAAGACTCAAAATAGTTCGCGTTTTACGGTCTTTTGTGATAGCTTACGAAGGAGTTTTTAGACGAGTTTTTACTAAATTAGTAATTATGAAATTTCATATTCCTTTTTGGAACATTCCTGCTTTTTTATTTTTTATTTTAGCTACCCAAGTGGGTCTTTCAAAAGCAATTGCAGAGGCCCCGTTGGATGTGCTCGAAATGGAAATTCGTCAAGCTCAAGAAGAATTAAACGCTATCGAGGGGTCTTCTTTACCGGCTGATACAAAAGCAGAAGCTATCCAGAAGGCGAAGGCAAAGGTTCAATTGCTTACAGAAAGAAATAGTCATTTTCGCTTTCGAATTTCTGACCATAACGAGTTTTATCATATCTATGCTGCCGACCATAGTACGGCCCACCGGTACTTACACGAAGCCAATCAAGTTTACTCTAATTATCGAGACCTATTTACGGATTACCGATTCTCTGATCAATATCCTGCCCATTTTGTTATTTATCCGGATCGCGCAGCTTATATGAAATACGAAGGGATGAATCCCATGGTTGTAGGCCATGCTTTTTCTCAACGCTTAACTTTTCGAAAATATGTGGAAACAGACGAAGGAGTTAAAATTGAAGAAGAAAAAATACCTCATAGTAAATTACAGCGTTTAGCATTTTATGTGGCATCGGATGATGACCCAAACCAAGTAACCTTTGCCCATGAATTTACGCATTTATTCAATTGGGATTTAATTAATCAAGAAGGCTCTGGCGTTGAGGAAAGAACTCCAAATCTTTTTTTAAATGAAGGGTTGGCAGAATATTTTGCGACCTTGAATAACCGAGAACAACAAGAAATGCGGCTTGTGCCCCTTCGCAGAATTGCCAATCCCATAGGGCCCTGGCAATGGCTGGAGTTTGGCACCTACCCATCTTCTGCTGGACGTATGCGAGAATTTTACTCGGAGGCTCATCTTTTCGCCGGGTGGCTCGCAGGGCAGAAACCGTCGGCAGGCAAACGGCTAAAAGCGCTTCTTGGAATACATAGTTTTGATGAGGCCGAAAAAGCTATGCAACGGCTAACCGGTGAATTTGTGCCACGAATTGATCTCAATGCTTACCTAAGCTATCGTCAAAAAGTTCTAGATGCGGAATGAGTGTGTCCCAACAAGATGCATGTGTTTTGGGAGCAGATAATCCCAAGGCTTCTCCTACCGCAGTAGTGATTTTTGGGGCAACGGGTGATCTTACCCAACGCAAGATTATTCCGGCTTTTTATCATCTTGCAAAAAATGATCGGCTAACAGAAGGCTGCGCTATTATTGGTTATGCGCGCCGTCCAAAAACAGATGAGGAATTTCGCGAAGAGCTAAAGCAAGCGCTAGATCAGTTTTCGCATACGAAGCCGGTGGATAATAAAGTTTGGGCTAGATTAGCTGCTCACATTTATTATCAACAAGGGGATCTCGAAGACCCTAAGGATTATCAGAAACTAGCCAAACGACTCGGAGAATTACCGGAATCCAAAATATTTGGGAATAATTATCTTTTTTATCTCGCTACAGCGCCCAATTATTTTGGGGTCATTGCAGAAAACTTGGGCAAAGCGAATCTTGCGCCAGATAGAAATTCTAAAGGAACACGGCGTCTTGTGATCGAAAAGCCTTTCGGTGAAGATACAGCCAGTGCGCAGCAACTCAATGAAACATTGCACCTATTTTTTCCTGAAAAAAATATTTTTCGTATCGATCATTACTTAGGTAAAGAGACAGTCCAAAACTTGCTCTATTTTCGATTTGGCAATTCGATTTATGAACCCCTCTGGAACCGGCGTTATATCGACCATGTGCAAATTACGGTCGCTGAAAAAATTGGGGTGGGAGAACGCGGAGGTTACTACGATCACGCAGGCGCTTCGCGCGATATGCTGCAAAATCATCTTCTTCAATTGTTAACCCTCATTGCCATGGAGCCACCGGCCTCGTTAGAAGCTGAATCAATTCGGGATGAAAAAGTAAAAGTGCTTCGATCAATCCCAACCCTTTCAGCGGAAGAGTTTAATAAAAAGAGTGTGCGGGCACAATATGGAGGTGGAATCGTGGATGGTAAATCAGTGTCGGCGTATCGAAAGGAACCAAAGGTTTCACCAAATTCCTTAACAGAAACTTATGTGGCGCTGCGTTTGGAAATTGATAATTGGCGTTGGGCAGGCGTGCCATTTTTCTTGCGTACCGGCAAAGCATTGGAGCGTCAATTTACCGAGATCAACATTGTTTATAACCGTCCACCAAGCGTGCTTTTTGCTGCCATTTGCGGAATAAAGCTTCGTCGAAATCGTTTACGGATTCGGATTCAGCCGAATGAGGGAATTCATTTAAATTTTAATGCGAAGGTGCCAGCTCGCTCGATGATTCAATTGGTGGATATGGACTTTCGTTATGGCGAGGATTTTAGCCATTATTTACCGGAAGCTTATGAACGATTGATTGTCGATGCGTTGATTGGCGAATCAACGCTTTTTATTCGTAGGGATGAAGTAGAACAAGCTTGGCGGTTAGTAGATGGTTTGCGCAGCGCATGGGCCGAACAAAGCATAAAAGATCCAATTTTTTATTCACCTGGGTCTATGGGGCCGGTAGAAGCAGATCAATTATTGGAACGCGAAGATCGTTATTGGATTCCTTTAAGTGATGATTGAGTCTCTGCAATTTTCTACTGAAATAGCGTGGTTAGATGCGTTAACCAATGACTTTCAGCAAACAATTGGTAAAGCTATTGCAGCGCGAAAGCGTGCCCACATTGCTCTTTCGGGAGGAAACACTCCCCAAACTTTTTACCAGCACCTTAATAAAACAGATTTACCTTGGCAACAAATGGAATGGTGGTTAGGTGATGAGCGTTGGGTGGCGCCGGCGGATACCACAAGTAACGAAAAAATGGTGTACGAATCCTTAGGAACTAATCAGCCCAATTTTAAAAACCACTTTCATTCCTGGCATATGGCAAAAGAGCCGGCTGAAGCTGCGAGTCTTTACGAAAAAGAACTTTCTAAACAAATAGGTAATCCTCCCATTTTTGATCTTATTTTTCTCGGGGTCGGAGCTGATGGACATACAGCCTCTCTTTTTCCGAATACGGCTGCGCTCGAAGAAAAGAAACATTGTGCGGTGGCGCATCAAGTACCGCAACTGAATGCCACACGATTAACTTTAACTTATCCTGTTTTAAATGGTGCGCGGCAAGTTTGGTTTTTAGTGCGTGGTAAAGATAAAGAGCCGATGGTTAAAAGACTTTTAAGCGGTGATCAAGATATTCCGGTCACCAGAATACAAGCTGTAAAACAAAAACTCTATTGGCTTTTGTAATTAGTCATTACCGTTGCGATCCTCCGAAAGCTTTTAGAGGAATTATTTTTGTTTGGTACTTCAAAAAACATAGCCGACGCACGGTATATACTTTAAAGAGCCATGAAATCGTTAATCGACTTATTCCATCAATATAAAAGCCACCCCTCTCAAACGACGCTGATTCCTCTTTTGGAGAGTTATCAGGCGATGATCTATGCTGTTTGTTTCCAGGTGCTTGAGCAGGGTCAAGATGCCGAAGATGCTGCCCAAGAAGTTTTAATCGAAATCGTAGAGGGAATCGGGCGAATCTCGGATCCTCTCCATTTTAAACGATGGGTCTGCCGAGTTGCTTACAATAACGCCCTAGACCTTCGACGTAAACGGATCCGACAGGCACAACATCTCGAGCGTTTTGCTCAAGAAAAAGATAAGGAGGCCCAGATGCAATCTTCTGTACACTTTAAGGAAATCCAGGAAGTAATCCATGAACATATTGCCCAGCTAGATAATGACTCAAGAATGTTGATAGTGGAACATCACTTCGAAAAACGGACACTAGAAGAAATTGCCAAAGAACGCGGTGTTTCCACTTCCGCTATCTGGCAAAAAATACAAAAGACCCACGAAGCCTTGAAGCGTTCCATGGCCGAGGCCGGCTATGCAGGTTTAAACGTAGCCATTGTGCCATTTCTGGAATCGATCGAGCCCGCAACTATTTCGCACAATCTTATTACCCCAGCTATTTTAGGAAAGGCAACCGCAGCCACTGTAAGCAGTGCTGCAGCAAGCACTTTAACCATTGGAGGAATCTTGATGACGACCAAAACAATTATCGCCATTGCAGTAATTGGAATATTAGGAACAGGAATTTTAGCTTATGAGTTTTTTCGAGAGCCTAAAAACCATCAAGAAGTGCTCACATCCCAAATTCAACCAATAAAAAGGGATAAAAACATCGGGGGACCAAAACCTGTAAAAACCAAAACTATCGCTGCTACGAAAGCTCCATCCGTATTTTCAGCGAGAGCGCAAGAAATTGCTGACCAAATCCGCCAAGCCGATGAAAAAGTTGATGCAGAAACCATGACTAAATGGATCAATGAGTTAGTAGCATTAGGTCCTGATGCGATCCCAGTAATTGAGGATCTTCTCCTAAGCCATAAAAATATCAGATATCATGAATACGTTACGCCGTTACAAACATACGATATTTATCCCACTTTAAGAGTGGGGCTCCTCAATGCACTACGGCAAATTGGAGCTCCAATTGGAAATTCTCGTACTAAAGAAGTTGCGCTTTCGGTTTTATCGGAAACACAAAATTATCACGAGATCTTTGAAATCAGCCAGATTATCATGCAGAGTGAAAAGTCGATTGCCCCTTATCGTAATGATCTTTTAGCTGCCATCAAGCGTGAACTCAACCGGCATAAAGAACAGATTGTAAAATCAGTGGAAGAAAGGCTCAAAATAAGAGCCGAAATTGATGAGCTTTTACAGCCTTATCGTGATAAAAGCGAAGAACGACCTAATGAAATCACCGATATTGTGCGGGCTAAAGAAGCTATATTGCATACTAAACCGGACAGTGAGTGGCTTGGTCTTCATGGGTTTGAGTATGGCATGATTTTTCATTTAGGAGGAGCGGAAGAACTAAAGGATGAAATTGTAGAATTATGTTCTTACTCTCAAGATACTGCTGGAGATTTGGCAGGCTTAAGACTCTTAGCAACCACTCTGGAACCTGAGATGGCTCTTGAGACGCTGCGGAAAGCTTATGAAATAGAAAAGACCCACAAGGCCAATTCTAAACTTGAAAGTTCAATGGCTTCTTTTTCGGCTCTTAAAACTATGGGGTATATTTATTCAGCGGAATTTCATGAATACGCTCTTCAGCTTTATTCACAGCTTGATGATGCATACGAACGCAAGGCGCTCATTGATGGCATAAAAGATGGTGGATTGAACCCTGTAATGTGGGAGAATCCTTTCGTCAAGAGTTTTGATTACAGTAAGAGAGCTCCGACACATAGTGTGCGTGAGCCTACTCTAGAAATGGCTCGGGTGAAATTGGACTTACTTTATCAACTCAAGCAGACGGTCTCAGTCGGCTACGAGCAAAGACATCTGGAGTCAGCCATCAAGGAATTAGAGAAAAGGATAAAATGGATGGAAAAGGCACAACGTCCCCGGGAATAAAAACTTTCTTAATAAATGATATAAGAGACTTCAGCCAAGAACAATCATTGGACTTAAAAAAAGGCGCCCGCAAATTTTCTTTATACATTCCTCTCTTCAGTTTGGAGCTCGTAAAATTCATGGAGTTTGGTTTGAAGAAGTTTTTTATTGGGTAGGCGCGTTTGGTATTCAGCAACTAGGGATGGAGAGAGCGTCCGGTTTACTCCGTTGGATAATTTACAATCTATGTTTTGAAGTATATTTGGAATACATTTCATCTTTATTTGAAAATTTTACGGTGGATTTCATATGCAGCCATGGCTTTAGGCCACGCGTTTCCTTGGATTTGGATTTTCCGCTTCGAACACGACACGCACATGGGCATGGAGCGCCTTGGCCACGCGACGTAGCATGCTTAAGGAATGGCCCTCGTAACCCGGCGATTCCAAACGGCTAATCTGTTGTTGTGAAGTTTTGAGTTGATGAGCGAGTTCTTTTTGAGAAAGTCCAGCCTGTTGGCGCAGCGTAGCAATTTGCAAGGCCACATCCCATGCTTCTCCAGCGCGTTTAAACCGTTCGGCAAATTGAGGGCCGTGCATTTGTTCTTCGAGATATTGATCAAAATTCGTCTTTTTCATAACTTCATCCTTTCTTGCCAATCGCGCTTCCGATCGCGTGCAGCCTCCAAATCACGGGACGGAATAGCTTGGCCTTTGTTTCGGATACCATGAACGGCAATAATCCGCCGTCCTTTTGTAAAAAACCACAGAACGCGGGTGTTAAGCTTTCCCACATGCCGTAGCTCAAATAGTCCCTCTCCAAGAGCTTTGGAGAGCGGCTCGTGGTGATATTGCCGGTTTCGCAGTTTAGCAAGACCTGCAACCACCGCCGCGAAATCATTGGGGTCGCTAATTTTAAGTTCATCGAGAAATTCTCGTACGGGACATTTCCCCGCTACTGTTTCATAAAACTCTACTGTGAATTCCATAATAAATCAACATCATTTTTGATGTACTAAGACGTCCACCACATTTTGTTTGCACGCGAGTGACGGCCTTAACTCCAATTTTTTAAAGCATCTACAAACTTAGTAAGGAAAGCATTAGCTTGGAAACCATCTAAGCCGCGATGATCAATCGTAAGGGTCACATAAGCCATCGGCTTAATTTGCATCGTCTCTTTGCCGTTTTCTTCGACTACTACTACTCGTTTTTCGAGTTTACCAATACCGAGAATTGCTGATTGTGGTTGGTTGATAATCGGTGTTGCAATGAGGCTGCCGCTAACTCCGTGGTTGGTAATCGTAAACGTTCCATTTTGGACATCTTCCGGTTTTAACGTGTTATTCCGTGCTTTGGCGGTCAATTCTTGGAGTCGAGTAGCAATTCCTAAAAGATCAAGTTTTTGAGCTTTATGAATCACCGGAACAATCAACCCATCTTTTTCGAGCGCGGTTGCAATGCCGATATTATAGTCTTCAAAGATCTCTAAAGCATCTTCATGCCAACGACTATTAATTTCTGGAACGGCTTGGAGAGCTTTAATAGCAGCGCTAATAAAATAGGTGGTTAAGGTAAGCTTAACACCTTTCTTCTCGAATTCGCCTTTGTGTTTGGATCGATGCGCTAAAACTGCGCTTAAATCGGCATCGAATACCGCTGTCACATGAGGCGCTGTGCGCAAGATGCTTTGCACCATATGGGTTGCAATACTACGGCGCATATTGCTATGAGGAACTTTTTTGCTTGGGATGGCGCCTATTTTAGGAGCTGAAGCAGGTGTTTGCTTTTGGCTTTCGATAAAATGGGTAACATCTTCGTAAGTGATTCGACCCTCACGGCCTGTGCCTTTAATTTGTGAGGCTTGGAGATGATGTTCGTTTAATAAACGCCGCACAGCGGGGCTTAATGGTTGATCAGATTCTGTAGAAGCAATTTTTTCAGGAGCTTTTGTTATTGGAGTAGTTTGTGGAATGGAAGCTCCAGCTGCGCCTACTTGGATACGGCCCAAGAGCTCACCGGGCGCAACATGTTCATTTTGTTTTTTAAAAATTTCGGCTAGAACCCCGGTTGCCGGGGCAGTAATTTCCACGGCTACTTTATTGGTGCTAATTTCTGCGATTGGTTCATAGAGTGCAACAGGGTCGCCGCATTTTTTTAGCCAATGACCTACAGTAGCTTCTAATCCTTCCTGTTGTTCCTTTGGAAAAACGATATCGATAGTTTCGGGCATAGGCTTTTAAAAGTAATACCGCTTACGGTTGATTTATGGCATTTATCTCCCCTCCTTTCCAAGGAGGGGTTAGGGGGAGGTAAAACAGTCAGGAGAAACCTCCTCTTACTCCTCCTTATTAAGGAGGAGAATAGTTTCCTTAAACGTTTGAGTCATACTTGTATATAACAAGGCTTTTCCTAAGTTTCCACAAGCTGCCGTATTTTTTGGGCGATGGTTGAAACCGTTGGTAGAACAAAATTAAGTGAGCCTAGGTTATAAGGATTTGGAATATCTGGTACAGCTAATCGTTCAATGGGCGCATCCAAACTAAAAAATGCTTCTTTGGCTAAAGTAGCGCTTACTTCGGCACCAAACCCAGCCGTGATACCATCTTCGTGCACAATTAAACATTTATGCGTTTTTTTAACGGAGTTAATAACCATTTCTTTATCCCATGGCGAAATAGTTCGTAGATCGATCACCTCTGCAGAAATATTAGTTTCCTTACTTGCAAGTTCGCATCTTTCGACCATGGCGCCCCAAGAGACAATCGTAAGATCGCTGCCTTCTTGGGTGACTTTGGCTTTACCAAAAGGGAGAACATAATGATCACCAGGGTAAGGGCGTCGTGCCCAAGGTAAATCCAATAAAGCGCGGTGTTCAAAGAAATAGGTTGGGTTATTACTGCGCATAGCTGCTCTTAAGAGACCCACAGCATCTTCAGCGTTCGATGGATATGCACATTGCCATCCGGTAGCATGTGCCCAATGAACTTCATCACACACACTATGCCAAGGATCGCCGCATTTCGAAAATCCGCCCGCAGTTCGTACAACAATTGGAGCTGCAAAACGATTTGCGGTACGCCAACGAATCGTCCCGCAATCGTGGAGATGTTCGATACCGGAATCTGTATATTTACGGAATTGAATTTCAGCTACTGGCATTAATCCGGCAAGCGCCATGCCAACAGCTCGGCCTGTAATTCCTTCCTCCGATAAACTGGTATCAAATACACGCGCTTCGCCAAACATTTCGTGTAACCCTAAAGTTGCTGTGTGAACGCCCCCTTTAACGGCAATATCTTCTCCAAAAACTAAAAGTTTAGGGTTTGTTTTTAATTCGACTTCTAAAGTTCGTCGAATGGCTGCGAGCATGGTAATGCGTACAGGTTCAGGTTGGGGCACATCGGAACTCGATGGGAAAACATGACCTTCCACAAGAAGTCCACCTGCTTTTTGTAGTTCAGGAGTACCATCCTTATTTTTTTCCGCAAAAACATAGCGAGTAGCCCTCGCTGGATCAGGATCAGGACGCGCAAGAACTCTTTGGAGCGCTTCCTCAACATCTTTTTCGGCTTTTTGTGTAATTTCCTTCCACTTATTTTCTGGGAAGATATTAGGGACTAAATATTTATGGAGTCGATAAATAGGATCACGCGCTTTTTCATCTTCGATAAAGGCCTTGCTCTTATAAGCTTGGGTATCTTGGCCGGAATGACCGCAAAGACGCGGAACTTTTAGGTGAAGAAGAAGGGGCCCCATTCCAGTGCGAACATAGTTGATTGCTTCCTGTAACTTCGAAAAGGCTTCAACAGGATCGCTGCCATCACCATCAAGGGTATGCAGATTTTCAAAAGAAGCTAAGTTTTTACTAATATTACCTCCCGGTGTCTGTTTTTCTGCAGGCACAGAAAGTCCAAACCCATTATCTTCGATGCAAAAGAGAACGGGTAGATGGAGTGTCGTTGCAATGGTAATTGCAGACCAGAAACCATTGGTAGCTACAGAACCATCTCCTCCTGCAGCTACCGCAATCGCATTTTTATAAGATTTATCGCCTAGAACATCTCGCCGGTAAAGGATAGCTTGTGCCCACCCTGTTGTAGGTGTGTATTGGGTTCCTACACCTCCTGACATTGGTAACACAGTTGGGCCATGATTGATGGATGGCAGATTTCCTACTACGCCAATATCACGACCATCACTAAAACCTCCGGATTTTCCTAAGGGACCCGCAAAAGCATCTTCAATCGTTAGGCCGAGGCTTAAAATAAGAGGACGAGAACGATAATAACAACTGATTGCATCATGAGGATGGTTGAGGAGGCAACCAAGGAGGATTTGGTTTAACTCATGACCTCTTGCAGAGAACTGATAGAGTACTTTCTTTTCGGGTACCAGCCGTGTTTCTTCGATAAGATCAATGGTGCGCGATACGAGGACCAAATAAGAAATTCGTGCCCAATCAATGGTTGAGCTAACGCTTTTATTAAGTGGAGTGGTCGACTTTCGTGAGGGAGTATCCGTTTGTAATACCTGACTAATTGCACTCATATTTTGTGAAAAAAACTTGCTCTCGCTAGGTTAAAAAATCAAGGCGATTATCAATTTAAATGAAGTATTTAGAATTCAGGATTCAGAATCCAGAATGTTTTTAATAAACCCTGTAACTTCTGCTGCACCATGCTTGTTATTTGCTATCCGCAAAAATATCGGTGTACTTTTTGTAGATATAGGATTGGCCGTATTTCTTATCCTTATCTTTCGGAGAAAGAATGCCAATTTCTATAAAACGATTAATTACAATTTGTGCGCCGGCACGTGTAAAACCAGTCCACTTTTGCACAAGCGCAACGTTGACAACCGGCTGTCCATATAATTTGGGCAACAAGAGCGCTGCACTCTCTGCAGACCGTTTCCCAAGCTTTTGCACTTTTACCATATCGTCTTCGCGCAACACAGTAATCTTGCCCACAATTTCTATGGCTTCATTGGCGACTTCACTAACGCCTTCAAGGAAAAAATCCACCCAGTCATCCACCATGCCGTGCTTCTGATAACCAAGCAGCTTTTCATAATATAATTCCTGATGTTTTTTGAAAAAGGAGGATAAAAACAGAACCGGTTTTTCAAGAAATCTCTCTTTCCATAATTAGAAGGTGATCAACATTCTGCCAGTCCTTCCATTTCCGTCGAGAAAGGGGTGAATGGTTTCAAAGTGGGCATGGATAAGGGCTGCCTTGATCAGCGTTAGTATCGAATCGTCTGAATGTATGAAGTGCTCAAGATCATCCAGCGCTTTGTGCATTTCCGGAACAGGTGGAGGGACAAAACGGGCATTGTCCGGGCGGGTGCCCCCAATCCAGTTTTGACTTTTGCGAAATTCTCCAGGATCAGAAAAATGGGTTGCGCGCGCCTGATCCATCAGTCTGGCATGCAACTCACGTACAAAACGCAAAGAAACCGGAAAACGATCGTCAAGCATCCGTTTCATCCCGTAATTGAGCGCCTTGATGTAATGCAAAATATCATCCACATCTTTTGGAATATTCGTGTTTACCTTTGCCTCTGCTTCAATGGCATCAATCATTGTGGCTTGTGTCCCCTCAATCTGGCTTGAGGAAGCTGCGTCTTTTCGGAGATACATCAGGAGGAAAAAATCGGCATCGGGCAATAACTTTGTAATCCCATCCAACTTGCCCAGTAACCGAGTGGCTTGATCTACTTTTTTTAATAAGCGTAAATCAAAATCAAACCCATCTTTTGGAGGAAAAGGGCAAGGAACAAAGGCTTTAAAACCCTGTTTTTGTTCTATGTTTTTACCAAGCTCTATGCGTTTCATGGTTTGTATCTATCTTTTTAATGATGTAAACAAAGTATATATGTTTGTATACATTTGGTCAACAGATAGATACAAACTCCCATCCTCATAATTCTCCGTTAAAGGCTTGGTCGAGCAACGATTTCTTCAGTTCTTCGAGCGCGGTAAAATCCAGCGGCTTATATTTGATTGATAACTTCCAGTGTAGCTTTCATTTAGTTGTAAAAGGCAACAAAAGGCGTTAAAGTATATAATAATACTCGGACTGCTACTGACCCCTGCTATGTTCTGTTTAGGAAGGATCTTGCTGTTCGAGGGCAAATCAAGAAATACAGTTGTATGGTTCAATGACAAAACTCGACATATTATGATGAATTGATATATTCTTTTTTGTGCCTGTAATTTTTAGACAAGATGGATACAAATTTTTCTTTTATTCAAACGAAGGAGATCCTTTGGAACCACTACATATCCATGTTCGAAAAGGTAGCGCTCTAGCCAAATTTTGGATAGTTCCATTTGTACATTTAGCAGAATCATACGATATTACTTCATCAGAAGTGAGGAAGCTTGCTAAAATTATCGAAGACAACAAAGAACTTATTGAAAGGAAATGGCATGAATACTTTAATTAGTGAACCATTAGCCAAAGGGGTTCGTTTCGACGAAGATAATTTTTATATCGAACTTCATGATGGACGGACATTAAGTACCCCATTGGCTTTTTTCCCTCGGCTCCTTAATGCTTCAACAGCGGAACGTATTCGTTACGAAATTAGTGGCGGCGGAAGCGGCATTCACTGGGAGCACCTGGATGAAGATATCTCTGTAAAATACCTGTTTCTTGGTATAGGGGATCAAACGGTACGAGCAAAGTCCGCATGATATAAGATAGGTTTGGTGAAATATCTGCCATAACAGTTTTAGCTGCGCAAGCGGATGAAGCAGGTTGCAATCGTCGCTTTGAAGAACAGGTTTTAAGTTAAGCTAAAGCAAGAATATGATAATAATTCGAGTACCTGTTCAAAACTAAGAAAACGTTGCCTGACTCCTTTCTCGAGATCGCAGTACCGTTCATGATGGGACAACTCTCCTTGAGATTATAGGTAAACCAAAACGAATTCTTCGAGGTGAATATTGGACTAATAGAAAAACCACAGGAGAAATCGACCTAGAGTTCAAAACCGAAGAACTATTTGAGAAGTTTCCTGAAGATTGGTTACCTAAACATTCTGGATCATAGTAGTTGCATACTCGACCTCAAACCTGATCAAAAGTTGACCCTCAGACGACCCCTCTGATCTCTTCCTGCTATCCTCTCTTCCCTCATCTCTCTTCAAAAGCGGTGCCCGAGGCGGGACTCGAATACTCTCTTTGCTTAAGCTACGGAGCACAGGATCGCACGATCGTTTCCAGTCACAGGATTTTAAGTTCTGCGAATGTTGTTTAAATTAGTTAAGTTAAGCTTGTTGAGGGATTCATTTCTGTTTAAATGTCAGCAGTATAAAGGAAGATATAGTAAAAGTAATATGAGCCAAGACATTATTTCATTATTGAATAAGGCTAAAATAGATTACTCATGGTCTTTTTCTGATAAAACAAGAAAAGATACTGCTTATATTACCCATGGATATCATCGCTACCCGGCAAAGTTTATTCCTCAAGTTGTTTCCCGTTTAGCAGACAAATATACAAAAGAAGGATATTGCGAGACCATGATCATCAAAATTTTTTGCTATGCAAAGATATAAATTTCATCTTTTCATAACGCCTATTTACTATGAGAAATGTTTTGAATACGGCTTGTTTGGTGTCGGTAGAACGCAGATGAACCAAATAGCCAACGTCCATAGTGGGGATTTTGTTTTTATTTATACAACACAAAGAATAGGAAGTAGAACAAAACCATTTATCTACGGACCGTTCAGGATTGTTTCGGAACCGTTTTTTAATGATGAATTTGTGTGGGTAAAAGATGACCATGAAAAAGACAAATATCCTTATCGTGTTAAAATAGATACGACGGCCGAGCATATTTGTGAAAAGCCTATTTCAGCTCAAAAACTTTATGACTTACGAGAAGAGGGGAGAATAAAAACGGTGATCGATAGCTCTGCCTTGATAAACAAAAGCGTCATTAACCTATTACCAAGTGAGGGGAAGCTTATACTTGAATCTCTTATCCAACAAAATTCAAATGGCTCCACAAAGGGAAGTCCTAAAAAGGGACACGGCCAAAAAGAAAATTCATTTGATCCAAAAGAGTTTTTGGGGGAGAGCATTAAGGAATTTCGATTAGAATCGCAACTGGAAACATATCTTTTACAAAATCAAGATGATTTGAATTCGCTCACTGAATTTATAAATGGCGACAAAGCGCAATATTTTGCGGATACTTACAATCAGGTGAGTACCTATATTGCTGGTGGAGCGGTAGACATTATCGCTGTCTATGAAAAATGTTTGTTTGATATGTGGTTAAAGCTTGGCGTTGGAGTTTTTGAGCTTAAAAAAGGCGTTTTGGAATCGGATACAATTGACCAGTTAATTGAATATATCGAATGGACCGCCAGACTCTTCCCAGGCATTAAGAAAGAAATGATTCAAGGTATTGTAGTGGGCAGAGACTTTGGCAATCAAAAAGACAGGGAGCAAGAGATTATTAAGAAACTTGATGATTACGATCAGTTATATAATTTGGCCTGTTTTACTTATTCTGTTAAAAACAATAGCGATATTAATTTCAAAAAACTAACAATATGAGCGAGCAATCTCAAACAACAATTCGTGTCGGCGAAATTCGCAATGTTTTCAAAGAATCCTATGAGAAAAATGCAGAAACATTCAGTGAGGTACAATTCCAAGAATTTCTGAAATTCCTGGAGATTGATTTTTACGATTGGGTAAGGGAAAATATCAGGCAGTTTAATAAACAAGAGCAGAAATAATTTTCCAACCCAAAATTACGGCAACAAGCCTCACGGGAATAACAAATACAACGGCGTTACGCCAGCATTCGTTATTTGGAATTTGCTCCAACGATATACCAAAGAGGGTGATCTTGTTGTTGATCCGATGTCCGGAAGCGGAACAACTATTGATGTTGCCACAGAACTGAATAGAAAAGTTATTGGCTACGATCTTAATATTGTTCGCCCTGATGTAATCAAAAATGACTCACGGAAAATCCCGCTTAAGGACAATAGTGTTGATTTTGTTTTTATAGATTCTCCTTATTCTG
>CAZNSF010000121.1:0-2748 GCA_964575565.1 uncultured Verrucomicrobiota bacterium
CTGACCGTCTTTTAAAAATATACGGACCACCCGATCTCGTTTTAAATAACGCTGCTATTACCAACAAAAATAATTTCTTATGGAAAATTTCGCCGGACGAGTTTTCATCGGTGATGGATATCAATATTAAAGGCGTAGCAAATATGATACGTCATTTTGTACCGGCGATGGTGGCCAAGAATAATGGTGTGATTGTTAATTTTAGTTCTGGATGGGGAAGATCTACCTCCCCCGAAGTAGCTCCTTATTGCGCCACTAAATGGGCTATTGAAGGCCTTACCCAATCTCTTGCCCATGAATTACCTTCTGGAATGGCTGCAATTCCATTAAATCCAGGTGTGATTAATACCGATATGCTCCAAATTTGTTTTGGAAAAGAAGCTTTAGACTATCCTTTGCCGGAGGTTTGGGCTGCAAACGCCGTTCCTTTTTTGCTTAAACTAGGGCCTAAAGATAATGGCAAACAGCTTACTGTGCCGTGATGAAATATGAAGATCCAAATTGAAATTCGCTCCAAAGAACATGCCGAACTAATCCCTGTTACCAGAGAAGTTCAACAAGCCATTATTCATCAGCATTGGAAACAAGGTATCTTAACCCTCTTTGTTCCCCATACAACTGCTGGGGTCATTATCCAAGAACAAGCTGATCCCAATGTCGCATGCGATATTATCTATGCACTTGGGAAGGCGGTGCCATGGAATGATCCCAAGTATCGGCATGCCGAAGGTAACACCGCTGCCCATGTAAAAGCTGCCATGCTTGGAACTTCTGCCCAATGTCTGGTTGAAAACGGCAAACCAGTCCTCGGGACTTGGCAGGGTATTTTCTTCTGCGAATTCGATGGCCCACGCAACCGCCAGCTGTGGCTTACGTTTAATCCGTATATTTAATATTTCGCTTTCAAAGACACTAAAAAATCACCAGCTGCCAACGGTATACAAAACTTTGCGCCTTAGCGTCTTTGCGCGATTTATTTTAATCCTTAAAGATTTTTGCACAAATAAAGGGCTGAAAACGGAGTATATTGGTAGGGAGCTTTATGGATCCGAATACAGACATTCAAAACCAAGATGATGGTAAGTTGCTGGATGAATTTATTTCGACCAGCAAAGAAATGCCCTTTGAAGAACTTGTCCGTCGGCACGGCAGTATGGTCTTGGATGTATGCCGCAGAGTTACCGTCAATGAACACGATGCCCAGGATGTAGCACAAAGCGTTTTCCTTTTATTTGCGGAAAAAGCCAAGAAATTGCGCCGTAGAAAATCGGTTGGCGGTTGGTTGCATCACGCAGCGCGGTATACCGCTCTTCGAATGAGAGAAGCCGAAACCTTAAGAAAAACACGAGAAGGAGAAGCCCATATGATGAACGAAGTTTTAGCTGGCGAAACAGATTCTTACCAAAGGCAAGAGCTGAAAGAACTTTTGGATGAAGCCTTAGATGCTTTGCCAGAAAAGTATCGCGTAGCAATTATTCTCCATTATTTGGAAGGTAAAACTCTCGAAAAAGCCGCCCAGCTCCTAGGTTTAAGTATCAATACCTTTGCCGCGCGGGTAAGCCGCGGACGATTGCTTTTACAGAAGAAACTCGCGCGGCAAGGGTTGGCCCTTTCCGTCGCTGCCCTCGCCGCTTTTTTAACAGAAAATGCTTCAGCGGCTTTACCGGAAACATTTGTAACCGCAACAGCTCTTAAAGCTACAACGGCCCTTGCGACAGGAAAATTAGCCGCCAGCATTGCATTCACAGAAGGAGTATTAAAAATTATGACAATTAAAAAATTTAGTGCGATAGCAGTTGCCCTATTGATTCTTATTGGATTAGGAACGAGTACAATTTTATGGCTGCGTCCAGCAAAAGAAATCACACCAAAAAAAGTAGTAGATCACAATTCTTGGAAACCGGGTAAAAAAGATTTGCGATTAGCAGCGAGCAAGCAAACCCGAAAACCAGCACCGGGCAATGAGAAAGGAAGTAAAGAAATCGATACAGAAGCTTCGCTAGCTCCAAAAGAACTCATTGAACAAATCTTTTCTGATCTTGAGAACTCGAATCCTCATGACTTAGATACAACTGAATTTCTAAAACGTTTATTTCGGCTTAGGAATTTTGGCGAAGAAGGTTCAAAAGCTATTCTAGAATTTCTTCAAACAAACCGTGATATTACAGTCGTTGGACAGAACACCACAGCACGCATGTCGTCAGTCGGGCTATCTGATGTAGATACAACACCCAAACACTCCATCATCCTTACATCTTTTCGGGTGGCTCTTTTAGAGACTCTGTACGGAATGAATGATCCCACATCCCAAACAGCAAATTTGGAAATTCTTAAAAGCACTTCTTCTGGCTTAGAACTTGTTCTTGCTGTTCGGAACCTCGAAAAAGATTTCCCAGGAGTTTACCGAGAAGAAGCTCTTCAAGCTGTTTTAGAAATGATTAACGAATCACGAGGAAAGGTTGATGAATCGCTCTATATATTTGATATCAATGCCTATTACCAAGATCGAGAAGTGTTTGAAGAAGTGTCCAAAAAAGGGCGATTTGGATTTGCGCTCATGGTGAACATATCCAAATTTCCAGCAGAAGATCAGGTTCGTGAGATTCGTAAATTATTAAATGAGAAAAATGATGGGAGTTCGCGTCATTATTTAGAGCATATCATGTCGCCAGGATCGTTGGCAGGATTGGATCATCGGAATAGTGATGTGCGCCAACTAACCCACGAAATTTTTACAAAAGAATTAAG
>CAZNSF010000122.1:0-4343 GCA_964575565.1 uncultured Verrucomicrobiota bacterium
TTCTTCAGGCTCCAGACGCATGGAGAGCAATTGAGCAAAGATCGGATAAGCTTCCTTTTCATTTGGGAAAATTTCGTCAATTCGACTCCGCAAGCTAATACGCGCTTCTGCCTCGCCATCTTCATCCGCAATGCCGGCGTAACGACGCAAAAGATCCAGAAAAGGCCCGTAGCTAAGCCCGCGACTAAAAGCGAAAGATCGCCCTTCGAGCCAATTAAGATCTTTTCCTTCGCTCTGGCGCACCTCGGCAAGTAAACGACTTTTTCCGATACCCGCTTCACCCCGGATCATCACAATTTGTCCGCGATTCTGCTGAAGTTCTTCCAGACATTTTGCAAGCACTTGGCGCTCGGCTTCTCGGCCCACAAGCGGCGAAGTAAGGCCCTCTATCCCGCGTGCTTTATCAGGCTGAATCTTCGCCTGGAGAAGCTCGTAAACCATGAGAGGATCGCGTTTTCCTTTGACCTTGATGGGCTCCAGAGCCTGAAAAGTAAAAGCTCCGCGTGTTAAGCGGTAAGTATTCCGGCTTACAAAAACCTGCTCGGACTTTGCTGCATCTTGGAGTCGGGCAGCAACGTTCACGGTATCGCCCATTACGGTATAACTCATTCGTAAATCGCTTCCTACATTACCGGCAATGACCAATCCTGTATTAATACCGATGTGTAAGCTTAAAGGTTGCCCTAGTTTTTCAATCCAACGCCGATTAAAATTCTGGAGATTCCCTTTCATGGCAAGCGCGGCGCGCAACGCGCGTTCTGCATCGTCTTCGAGAGCAATGGGCGCGCCAAAAACCGCCATGATGCAGTCGCCAACAAACTTATCCACCATGCCCTCGTACTGGTAAACGGCGTGAACGAGTTCTTTCAGACAGTCACTAATGAGGGAAGCAAGTTCCTCCGTATCGATACGCTCGGAAAGAGCCGTGAAACCGGAGATATCGGCAAATAAAACTGTGACCTGCCTGCGCTCACCTTCGATTTGTCCACAACTACGCATTTTATCGGCCAATTGTTGAGGGATATAGCTGCGCAATTGGTTGAGCAATTCCTCGGAGGAAAGATCCTTTTGGGGTTGTGCAGCATTTTTCTGATCCGTCCGAAGAGCTTCCATTTGTGTGCGAAGGGCGGCAATGGTGATATCAACAACAGCATTACCAAGGGTTGGGCGTAATGCCTCCTGGGCGGCAATAGCCGATTGTAGCTGTGCGATTTGATCTTCCGTGGCAGACATATAAATACCTCTTAGAAGTAGAGGATATTTATAGATGACTTAGCAGAATACAGGCGAGAAAAATAATAGTGTCTATCACATACATCTCGCGCAAAATGTAGCACAGCCGCCCACGGCTGTGGTTTTTCACTGCCCTAGGCAGGGTGTTTTATAGGGACACAGGCGAAGACGCCTGTGCTACACCTTCTCTTTTTCTTCAAATGGCTAAACAATTACAGGCCTTTTATTGATCTGCAAAATTCTTACAAAAATAATTTAAAAAACCGCTTGACGCCTACCCCAAGTGTATTGTATATGTAATACACAGATACACCTATACCCCTATGGGATCTTCTTTTTACTTTCACGTTTTCCCTGCTTCCGGAGTGCCGATTTATCGGCAACTGATGGATCAGGTGCAAACCTTGATCGCTAGCCGAAGACTGATGCCAGGCGTGTTCCTACCATCAGTACGTGAGGTGGCTGGTGAACTTGAGATTAATCCCATGACAGTTTCCAAAGCCTACTCTCTGCTTGAAAGAGATGGCATCTTAGAACTCGTTCGCGGCCAAGGGATGCGCGTAAAAACGCCTGTTCCAAAAGGGAATCTTAAAGAAAGACAAGCTGTGCTTGCGCCTCTTTTAAAACAGGTGGTAGCCCAAGCGTATCAACTCTCGCTCGGAGCTAGTCATGTAGAAGAAATGCTTAAACCTATGTTGAAAGAATTAGAAACGAAAAGTGAGAAGTGAAAGATCTCGCGCCAAGCAATCAATAATACAAAAATATGAACAACAATATTCTTGAACTAAAACAGGTAACTAAGCGGTACGGCGCTAAAACCGTATTAAACAGCCTTGATCTAGCCATTCCGAAAGGATCGGTTCTTGGTCTCCTAGGTAAAAACGGGGCTGGTAAAAGCACCCTTATTAAATGCGCCTTAGGACTTATTAAACCTCATTCTGGCACAATTTCGATTCTAGGCGAACCAGCTTGGGATTTAAGCGCTGAAGGTAAAGCGCGATTGGGTTATGTGCCTCAAGTAATCCAACTTTACCCATGGATGAAAATTCGCCAAGTGATTCATTACGTTGCCGCTTTTTATCCACACTGGAACCATGAATTAACTACTCGATTGGTTAAAGAATGGGAACTTAATCCGGAAGATAAGGTGGGACCGCTTTCCGTCGGCCAAGCCCAGAAGCTAGCCATTATTTTGGCATTGGGACATGAGCCCGATCTATTGGTGTTCGATGAGCCAGTAGCAAGTCTTGACCCAGCGGCAAGACGTCAATTTTTAAGGGCTATATTAGATTTAATGGCTAACGGGAATCGAACAGTGCTTTTTTCGACCCATCTTACATCGGATCTAGAACGTGTAGCTGATCGTGTAGCGATTTTAAAGGATGGTAAGATTATTTATTCGGATGGGCTAGATACCTTAAAGGATGCGGTGAAACGGTTATGTATTTCGGCGAGCCGCCCTTTGCCAGCGACTTTTTCAGTTCCTGGAATGTTGCGTAGAGAGTTAAACGGTCAAAAAGCGGTTATCAGTGTTCGGGGCGCAACACCGGAATTGATAGATCAAATTAAAACCGAGTGGCAAGCTTCTATAGAAGTTCAAGATCTCAACCTCGAAGATATCTTTTTGGAGTTACACTCATGAAAAATTCTTACTATCAAACATTGGTCGTCTATTTACAAAGAGGACAGTTCCTATTCCATCTGGTTTTGCAAGGTTTACTTACGTGCTTTTTGGTATGGGGTGTTAAGGTGAGTGTTTTTCAAGACACAGACGCATTTCTCGTTCTTGCTATCCTTACATCATGGTTTGCAGGTTTATTGGGGTGGCAATTGCAAAGTTTCCTATCAAATCCGTATAGCGTATTTCTGCCATACGTACCACAAATTCATCTTTTGGTTACAGCCGCTATAACTTTGCCGACAGTCCTGCTCTTATCATTGCCACTGATGTTACAACTGTCCTATTCAATACTGGGAATGGCTTCTCTGCTTACCCTGATCTTCGCCTTTTTTCTTAGGGAGGGATATACAGGTTATGGCCAATCTTCGATATTGGGTTTTCTTTCATGGATTCTCATCATGATATTTTTTTCCTTTCTACCAGAGAGCTATGCCGGTTTTACGCTCGAAAAAGTTAAACAGCTTATCGCTTCGCTTTTAGCAGGACGAGCCTCCATGATTTCATTCGGGATTTTAGTTGTAGGCGCTATTTCCATTATTAAGTTTGGTTTTTTGATCTTGCGACCAGATAAAGAAGATATGTTCGAAGACTGGGAGGAATATTTAGAAAGTACGACATCAACAACAACCGATAAGATCAAAAAGAGCGAAGGCTGTGTTGGCAAATACTGGTTATGGTTGACTAACTCTGCGGCAGAAAAACTTGATCGTTTGTCTGGCCCTATTGGCAACGGAACTTGGAACCGTATTCGCCATTGGCAACTGGGAAGGGTGTATTGGGGAGCGCCGAGATTGCTCGGACTTAGTTCAGGAGCGCTTGCTTTTTCTCTCTCAATAGCTAATGACCATTTATCCACTTTAGTTTGGCTATTTATAATTTTCTTTGTTTTTTCCAGCAATTTTGCCCTTCTGGCGCCGACTGAAATGTCGGTGAAATCATATCAAGAAACGGTTTTAGGGTACGAATCCTTGCGGCCGGTAACTAGGCAGAAGTTTATTCTCCAGATTGGATTGGCCTTAGCTTTCTATATTTTTGAATCATGGTTTTATATATGGCTTGTTAATAATGCATTGGCTGGTATTGCAGCTATTTGGAATCCTACCCTATTTTATAAGGTTATTGGTCTATGGCCGCACCTGCTATTTTTCACTTCCCTTTTGGTGGGAATACCCGGTTTCATAGGTTGGTTTGCCGTGGGTGAATCTGTTTTCGCTTATTATTGCCAATCGATAAAAGATAAACTCTTGATAACAGCCTCGGTTTTGCTAGTCATTATTTTAGTGTGTGCGGTGATAGCTATCGCCGCCATTTACATCGGCTCCGTTCCGATAAACGAATTAAGAGCCGCCTTCGCCATACTTATTTTTAGCCTTTTTCTCAACTACACCGCTTATCGCAAATGGTGCAAAATGGATTTGGGATAAAGGTT
>CAZNSF010000123.1:0-2701 GCA_964575565.1 uncultured Verrucomicrobiota bacterium
TGTCACCTTCAAGAATATTCGGTAGAGTATGGCAATGGCCAATCGCGTTTCATTGAAGAAAAGGTTCATAAGCCCAAAAAAGTTCAGCTTGGACCTCGTGTAATGCTAGATGATGAACGTTGCATTTTGTGTTCCCGCTGCATCCGTTTCTCTCAAGAAATCGCTAAAGATGATGTCTTAGGCTTTTTCGATCGTGGTAGCTATACCACTCTTGGTTGTTCTCCAGGTAAACAACTGGAAAATAACTATTCCCTGAATACCGTGGATATTTGTCCTGTAGGCGCGCTTACTTCTACTGATTTTCGTTTTAAGATGAGAGTTTGGTTTCTTAAAGAAACACCGAGTATTTGCACTTCTTGTGCTACCGGTTGCAATATTACGGTAGGTTCACGCGAAGGCGATATTTATCGTTATACACCACGACGTAACGATGCCGTAAATTCCGATTGGATGTGCGATTGGGGGAGGTTGAACTACAAATGGGTCCGAGATGAACGGCGATTGACTAGACCTCTTGCTAAAGCTACAAGCCACGAGCCACAAACTTTGGGTTCTACGGAGGATGCAGGTTCTAATTCTCATGCTTCGATTGATTGGAAGACTGCATTGGATCGCGGTCGCAATATGCTTGAAAAACATCGTGGTAAATTAGCGATCCTTGCCTCCGGTCGATGTTCAACCGAAGAACTGTATCTTATCAAGAAGATCGCTTCCACTTACGACGCACAAATTACTGATATTGTTCCACGGACAGGAGAAAGCGATGCGATCCTTGTAAGCGCAGATAGAAATCCAAACACTCACGGTGCACAACTGATGGGCTTAACAGAAGATTTACCGGGCAGTGCCATTCAAAAAATCCGTGATGGTATTGAACAAGGTGCTATTAAAATGCTTTTGATTATCCATGAGTGTGTAGTTAAAGCCGGTATTGCACCAGCAATTTTACGGAAACTAGATGCCTTGGTTTTTCTTGGAATTTTGGAAAATGACACACTTCCACTTGCAGATTTGGCGTTTCCAGGTGCAGCTCATGTTGAAAAGCGCGGTACTTTTATCAATGGGAGAAAACGTATTCAACGATTTCAACAAGCTTTTTTGCCCAAAGGATTGGCACGTCCAGATTGGGAAATTTTAAAAGATCTTTTACTAGAGGAGGCGAGGGGATTCTCAACCTTCGAAGGTCTTTTTAATGAGATGTGCCATAAGACCCCAGTACTCCATGGGCTTTCTTGGAATGAAATTGGAGACGGAGGAGTAGATTTAAGCTCAAAAATTTAAGCGTTAGGATAAGTACAATGATTCAATTTATTATAAGCGCACCTTGGTTTTTTATCTTACTCAAAATCATGATTGTGATTGGGGTTCTTCTTGGAATGGTGGCTTACACGGTCTTCGTTGAACGGCGAGTGTGTGCTTTTATTCAGGATCGGGTGGGTCCTAATCGGGTAGGGCCTTTTGGCTTATTACAGCCGTTAGCTGATGGTTTAAAATTTCTTTTTAAAGAAAACGTGTTCCCTGCCCATGTAAATAGAATTTATTATCTTGTGGCTCCTACTATGAGTGTAATTCCGGCTTTATTAATATTCGCGGTAATTCCTTTTGGAAATAAATTAGGCAACGAACCGATGGTTATCGCAAATTTAAACGTGGGTGTTCTTTGGATTTTCTCCATCGCTTCGCTGGGTGTTTACGGTATTGTTTTGGCTGGCTGGGCTTCTAATTCAAAATATCCATTCTTTGGAGGCATTCGTTCGTCAGCCCAAATGATTTCGTATGAAATCTCTATGGGCATGAGCGTAATCGGCGTTTTTATGCTTGTTGGGTCCTTAAACTTAACGCGTGTGATCGAATACCAAGAGGATGTTTGGCTTATTTTTAAACAACCTCTCGGTTTTTTTATTTTCTTGATAGCTTCATTTGCGGAAACGAATCGCTTACCGTTTGATTTACCGGAAAGTGAGCAAGAATTAGTGGGTGGATATCATACGGAATACGGCGCCATGAAATTCGCTCTCTTTTTCCTTGCTGAATATGCCAATATGATCACTGCTTCTGCGCTAATGGTAACTCTTTTTTTTGGCGGTTGGCAGGTTCCATTTACTTCACTTACAGGATTAAACCCTTGGTTGGTAGGCTGGCTATATATCGCTAGTTTTTTAGCAAAAGTTCTTCTTTTGATGCTCTTTTTTATTTGGGTACGTTGGGTTTTGCCTCGTTTTCGTTACGACCAACTGATGGATCTTGGTTGGAAAATATTCATTCCACTTGGACTAATTAATATTCTTTTTACGGGTTTAATCATTGCTATGCAAACCCACTAAACACTTCTCATTTTTAATTATTAGTATGTCTTTTATTGTAAAACGTTGCAAATTAAGTTGGTCCGAAAAGCTTTATTTCCCGGCCGTTTTGGGTGGTTTTAAGATCACCCTCCGCCACTTCTTTAAGACCCTATTCGGCGACAAAACAAAAAAAGTAACCATGGAATATCCTGAAGAAAAGTGGACTATGCCGCCTGGTTATCGCGGCGCGCCAACTTTAGTAAGGGATGAGGAGAACAGAGAGAAGTGTGTGGGGTGTCAATTATGCGAATTCGTTTGCCCGCCTCGCGCTATCACTATCAAGCCGGGAGAAATACCGGAAAGTGCTAAATACGGTAAGGTCGAAAAATACGCTGAAGAATTCGAAATTGATATGC
>CAZNSF010000124.1:0-4985 GCA_964575565.1 uncultured Verrucomicrobiota bacterium
AGTTTGCTCCTCCACCTGTTCCGTGATGCCGTTTGGAATTGGAAAATCTCGGTTCCGCTGATCAAGAACGATAAGGTTGGTTAATTTTATCGATGGTTTCTAGTAATTTTTTTTGAACGAATTCCAAGCGGGAAGGCTCTAATATCTTAGAGCCATGGGTATCAATAAGGTAAAATACATCCATTGCGGCGCCCATTTCGGTATTAATTTTTGCTAATTCAATATCGAGCTCGCATTCGGTAAGCACCTGGAGAATATAGTAGAGGAGCCCAAGACGATCAGGAGTTTGAATTTCAAGGATGGTATAGTCTGCGGAATCTTCATTATTAAAAACGATTGTAGTTGGAAAACGTTCATCGCCTTGATGGGGGAGGTAACGCATGCTTTCATATTCCTGATGGATCGCTTCCGTAAAAGAAAAATCATTTATTTCAGTAAGTGATTCGGTAAGGATTTGAACCATTTTTTTTATTTTCGACTCGTCTTGGATGGCATGGTGTTCAAGATCGCAAACCTGAAAGATATCGAGAACTAAATCATCAGCGCGTGTATAGATATCTGCATTTAAAATATGGATGCGCGCTGCAGCAAACGAGCCAGCGATCTTTGCAAACAAACCGTGCCGATCCCAGGAACAAACGACGGCTTCTGAATAACCTCGATCTGGAAAATGCCGCCACCTCACTACAGGGGCGCTGCCTTCGATTTCTGCATTAAGGAGTTTCTCAAAAAATGCATGGAGCGCTTCGAAATGCCATATCAATTCATCTTCTTCCACGCGCTGCCAATAACGTTCTGGCATATGGATAAAATGGGCCTCGATTTCGTCCTCGGTAATCAAAGAGATTAAACGTGGTGTAACCGCTTTCCGAAGAAGTTCAATGAGAGTTCCAGTCTGAACCTTCTCTACATCTCTCGTGTTGATGGCTTTAAGGGTTCGTTCGTAGAGTTGCCATAAAAGTAATTGGCGCCATTCATTCCATCCAGTTGATCCAACGGCTTGTCCATCCACGAAAGTTAAAAGGTGCAGCATATCCAACCGTTCGCGTGTGCCAACGATTTCCACAAAGTCTTGAATAGAGGAGGGATCTTCAATATCGCGACGTTGAACCATTTTAGACATACTGATGTGATGATCCACAAGCCATAACAAAGTGCTCCGTGTTTCATTGGTCATGCAAAAGCGGCGAGCAACTTGTTGGGCGCACTCCGTGCTAGCGTCGGCGTGTTGATAAGTGCGAGATGCCTTGCCGGTATCGTGCAAAAGAATAGCAAGATAAAGAAGATAAGCGTTTTTAAGTTGTTGAAAAATACGAGCGTAGGGGGCCGCAGAAGTTTCTGCGGTGTTAAAAACTGCATCCAGTTTTTCGATAGCCACAAGGGTATGTTCATCAGCGGTATATCGGTGATAAAATTCGTGTTGAACCAGGCAATCTAGTTTGCCAAACTCTGGAATATATTTTCCAAGAAATCCGCACTCATGCATCATTCGCAGAATGCACCCTACTTCTCCTTTGGATCGTAGAATGGGGAAAAATATTTCACGAGCGCGTTTGGAGTAGAGAAATTCGCTGTTTACCATTTTAAGATTACTGCGAATTAAGCTTTGCAAGCCTGCGCCCATATGAACTTTGCGGAGTTGAGCTATTCGGAAGATTTGTAATAAATCATAAGGATCTTTTGGGAAAGAAGGCTCCACACCGCATTCGATAACGCCATTTTTAATGAAAAGCCCTCCATTGAGAGATTCCCCTTTTTGATTGGATGTAAGAATCTTCGACCAACGATGGGGGTTGCTCGAGGATTTTTCCTCAAGCGATAATTTTTTTGTTAAGGCTTCCGTAAGCACATAGATATCTCGAGCATGGCGATAATAATCGCGCATAAAGATTTCGATGCGCTGGAGCACATCTTTTTGTGTATAGCCAATGGCTTCAGCAATCTTAGGTTGAGCGGAAAGTGTAATCTCATCAACGGCTCGTTCATTTGCGTAGTGTAATTCATTACGCACTCTCATCAAAAAGTCGTAGGCTCTAGCCAATCGGCCAGATTCCATTTGGGTAAGAAATCCTTGTTGTTGCAATTCTTCGAGAGTGGTTACTCCATTTTTAAACCGGACAATCCAAAAAAGATTTTGTAAATCACGTAATCCTCCGCAGCCGTTTTTAACATTAGGTTCTTGGACAAAGACTGTATTTCCGTACTTTGCGTGACGTTGAGCTTGGTCTTTAAGACGTTCAGTAATGTAAGCTCTGGCGTGTCCATGGAGGCAGTGCCGTTCCATAGTTTTTTGGAAATCGGTGAAGACGGGCTTAATTCCATCTAAAAAACGCGCCTCAAACAAGGCAGTTCGCGATTGCATATCTTTTTTAGCTTGTTCTACGCATTCCTGGATCGTACGAGTGGCATAACCAATTTTTAAACCAAGATCCCATAATAGGTACAGCGATTGTTCAATGACGTTATTGATTCTTGCTGAATCAGAACGACCAGTGCTTGATAAAAGAAAGAGGATATCAATATCGCTAAATGGATTTAATTCCCCTCTGCCATATCCTCCGGTAGCTACGAGACAAATTTGGGGTGGCGCGTCGATTTTTTTGTTTAATGGAGTTTGTGATTGTACAGTACCGAGAAAAATATAGTGGAGGAGGGTATCCATCATAGCACTTCGGCCTCTAGCAACCTCCATGCCCCCAGTGCCGGCTCGATGCATGGAAAGCAAACGTCGATTTTCTATTTTAAGGAACTTTTGGTAAAGTCGAATGCGTTCATTTGATGGAGTTTGTAAAGAGGCTTCAAGAGTAGATCTCGCATGGTGCAACATCTTTTGAAGGTTTCGGTTCATAGGGAGTGCTATTTTAACGTATAAATGGTTTCTTTATGATTACCACTTTCATAAGGCGCTTCCTATCTAAAAACCGAGTGCGATTTTAATAAGTCATGATCTTGTATTGCAGCCACGGAAATGATACTCTTATCAGTTAAATGTTTTGGCGATTTGATAAACAGCGTAAACGCCGTACGTTAGAGGAACGATGGGTACGGGACTTTTTACATCAAAGCAAGGTGGTTCGATGGTCTATTGCCATTGTTTCATTGGCTGGTTTTATTGGATTGGCGCTCCCTGGTGGATGGCTTGAGCCAATGGATCTTACGGTAGGGCAAATATCACCGCGTACGATTGTAGCGCGTGTGAATTTTTCATACGAAGATGAAAGCGCAACAACCCATGAGGAAAATCTAAGGGCTAGTTCAGCGCCAAGTGTTTATCGTCCTTCGCCAGATATTTTTCAAAAGGATCTCAAACGAGTTCAATTGTTAATGGGGCGGGTAACCCAACTCAAACAAAATGAAAATACAACGAATGATGCGTTAAAAGAAATCGCGGATCTTTGGAATGAAGGAGCAAATACATCTCTTACACCCGCTGAAGTTAAAAGTCTGTTTCACATTACAAATAAGAAACTTTTTTTAGAAAAACTCGGAGAATTTAGCCGTAAATTAATTGAAGGAGGAGTGGTGGCTGATAACCAGCTTGCGAGCGAGGAAATTGCCATTGCTTCTACCGCTGTCCCGGAGGATTTATCCCAAATACGCATTGCCAAGAAAGGTCAATTCTTAACAACAAAACAAGCAAGACAAAAATTGGTTGATCAATTGTCCGCGACATTTCCTTTTTCTTCGTCTTCGTTAAAAACTGTGGAAAAAGTGATTACGGACCTAGTTGCTCCCACTTTGGAAGTGGACTTTCCTTTGAGTGTGGCACTCCAGGATTTTAAGAAAAAGGAAGTGAAGCCTATTTATCGCGCTGTGACAAAAGGGGCTACGTTTATTGAACGTGGAGAACGAGTTACAGAAGACAAAATGACTATGCTGAAAGCGCACGAGCGGGAAGCAGAAAGAGCATTTTCTAAGGAAAGCCGTTGGAATCGTTGGCGTCCTCGGTTAGGAACCGCAGCCTTGGTAGGCCTAATTATCGGTACAGCTATTTTAATTTTAACCTTCCGCCCAAATCCTCAACAACGCACTGCAAACCGTGAGTACGCGCTCTTAACGACGATAATGCTTTTACATATAGGAATATGTCGTCTTGCAATCTATGCAATAGATAATTTCACAACGTTGAGTTCTCCATTGATCGCATCCATTTTGCCTTCATGTTTTGGGCCCATCCTTGTAGCGGTATTGATACATCGACGGTATGCACATGATATTGCGTTTGTGGGGGGTGTCCTTTTAGGGATTATTGCTCAATTTAATTTTGCGGTGATGTTAACTTCCATTATCTCATCGATGGTGGGTATTCATATCGTAAGCCCGTTACGACGGCGCGTAAGGATTTACGAAGCATGTTTACTGGCTGGAATAGCGGCAGCAGTTGTTAGTATCATTTTTGGTTTTATCCGGGATGTGCCTTGGGCAATCGTAGGCCAACAAAGTATATTAGCGATTACTTCTGCATTTGTAGCCAGTTTGTTTATCAGCGCTTTATTGCCAATTTTTGAATGGTTATTTAAGGTTACGACAGATCTTCGTTGGTTAGAGTTAGCGGATTTAAATCATCCTTTGTTGCGTCGGATGGTGATGGAAGCGCCCGGCACGTATCATCACAGCCTGGTGGTGGCTAATCTTGCTGAACACGCTTGCGAAGCTATTAGCGCGAATACGTTACAGGTGCGAGTCTGTTCCTATTTTCACGATATCGGTAAACTCAATAAACCAGAGTATTTCTGCGAAAACCAATCCGAAGGCATGAATTTGCATGAGGAGATCACTCCTAATATGAGCGCCTTGATTATCATTTCTCATGTGAAAGATGGTGTGGATATGGCCATTCAACACAAGCTAGCGCGGCCTATCTTAGATACCATCCAGCAGCATCATGGCACTTCGCAGGTAACTTATTTTTATCGCTTAGCTAAACGTAAGGAAGAGGATGCTAAAATGGGCAGTAAAATCATGCGCATGAATATAAGTGATGT
>CAZNSF010000125.1:0-4138 GCA_964575565.1 uncultured Verrucomicrobiota bacterium
TCTTGGCCGCTAAGCCGAAGGCGCCCACGATTACTAATATTACAACAAGAAGTAGATGGGAGATTTTTTAAGTCTGTGCTTATCATCGTTATTTTTTATGGGATCATGGAGTAAAGGAAGTTAATATGATTTGGATTTTAACCATGATAAAGGTGGTATGCAATGATCATTGATCTAGAAAGTGATGAGTATTTTATGCGTGAGGCATTACGCGAGGCTCGGAAAGCGGCTAAGGCTGATGAAGTGCCCGTAGGGGCTGTGATTGTCCATGGAGGCCATATTATTGCTCGCGCCCATAATCAAGTAGAAACTCTAAAAGATGCAACTGCGCATGCTGAAATTTTGGCAATTACACAAGCTTCCCAAGTAGTAGGAGATTGGCGACTGGAAGGGTGTACTCTATACGTTACAAAAGAGCCATGTCCAATGTGCGCTGGGGCAATGGTATTAGCTCGTTTAGCGCGTATGGTTTATGGAGTAGCAGATCATAAAGGAGGAGGCGCAGGAGGCTTATTTAATATTATATCGAATGCCAGCTTAAATCATCAGATTGAAACTAAAGGTGAAGTCCTTAAAGATGAATGCACTGCCATCCTTAAAAACTTTTTTCTTGATAAAAGAAATCCGAAAAGTTAACCCTGCTCTGTGTGAGATATTTTAATTAATACTTTTCTCCAATTGCGCCCCAGCGCGGATCAATTGCGCGAAGTGATTCTGGAAGTAGCGAGAAAATCTTTTTTGTAAAGGAATGGATATTTTTTACGATAGCTTTGAAACGACGTTCCGAAAAACACGGAGTGGCTTTAAGATGATCTTGTAAGTTTTTAATCCGTTGGCGAGATTCATCAAGAGTTTGCAATGGGAAAAGACCTTGATCTAGTGCTTTTTGGACAGCACCAAATCCTTGTTTGATAGCCTCCTTTGTGTGGCATATCAGGATAAAATCAACTCCAATACTTAAACATTTTATTACAGCATCTGAAATTGGCATGGTTCGTGTAATAGCTCCCATTTCTAGATCATCTGTAATGCTTACTCCTTCAAACTTGAGCTTTTGTCGTAATAATTCTCCTGTAATTTTTGGAGAGATAGATGCAGGCATCAATTGATTGCCGTGGAATGCTCTTAAGTGTGCATGCGAAAGCATGATTAAACGAAGATTTTTGGGATTAAAACCCTTTGAATCGTGTGGTGGCAAAAGGTGGGAGTAGGGGAATAAATCTTCTTTTAAGACTTGTTGACGTGTGCGATTGACTCTAGGAAGAAGGAGATGTGGGTCTTTGTCTGCAGCGCCATAACCGAGAAAATGTTTTCCACAACCGATTACGCCTTCCCTTTGCATGCCTTCTAAAAAAGAGCCCGCTAAAAGAGTAACTTTTTTGGGATTACGCGACCAACAACGGTCAGGAACCGAATTATCTGTTTTTGGACGCAATAAGAGATCAAGCACAGGCGCTAAATTCAGATTTACACCAAGCTCACGAAGGAGACGACCTGTTAATTGACCATGTTTTCTTGCTAAATCTTCTCGTCCTAGAAAACCGAGTTGTAAAGCTGAAGGAACAACCCCAACGATATCTTTTAAACGATTAACTCGTCCACCTTCGTGATCAAGACAGATTAAAAGTTTAGGTCCAAGAAGCTTACGAAGGTTAAGTGTTAGTTGGGCAACTTGACTAGCTGATTGAACATTGCGACCAAAAAGGATAATGCCGCCAGGTTGAATTTGCTTTAAAAGTTTTTTTGTAGCTGGATCAAGAGATGGGCCTGGTATGCCAATAAAAAAGTGCTCATTAAGGTGCATGAACAAAAGTCTTCCCGTGGAAATTATTTTCCAAAAAGCTTCTTCCAAAAAGGCTGCTTTTTTTTGACCCGAATGGTGGAAACACGGCCAACAGCCATCATCGCATGGGCGCTATCGCGGGGAACGGTACTTGCTAAGGCACGGATCCGGTCAAGAGTGGTATTTTGGGTTGCGCTATATTTTCGTAAAAGCGCGCGAATTTCTGCAACCGATGCAGCTAAGTGCCAACGATTCGCGCTTTGGGTAAAGACCATCGTAGTAGCTTTAACGCGGCCTTGTTTAACAAGTTCTGCCGCCTGATCAATATTCATCGGACCATATTCTACACCATCAGTGGCACGGATTGTATAAAGTTCCATATGCTTACTAATATAGCATATAAAGTCGAATAGACACCATCGAACTAAAAATCCCGTAACGCACGCGCAGGTTCGAGGCGTGCAGCACGCCAAGCGGGAATAAGTCCAGCTAAAGTACAGATCAGAAATGCTGATCCGCAAATAAGCAGTAAATCCTGTGGGCTTGTTTCAGCAGGTAATTGATTAAAATGGTAAAATTGGCGTGGAAATAATTGATAGCCTGTATATTCTCTTAAGAAATCAAGAATTTCGTTGCGATAATGTAATAAAGTCATTCCAAGACCTAGTCCGCACCCTATACCAATGGTTCCAACAAATATCCCTTGAGCGAGAAAGATAGTAAGAATGTTTTGCGGTGTGGCACCTAAAGACTTAAGAATTCCGATTTCGCGTGTCTTTTGAACGGTTACAACAATGAGGGTGCTCATAATACTAAAGGCGGCCACAATCGTAATGAAAATAAGAAGGAAAAACATGATGTTTTTTTCAACGGCAACAACTTCGAAAAGACCCTGATTTTGTTCGATCCATGTGCGAGCATGTAAATGCCGAGGCTCTAAAATCTTGAAGAAATCTTGCTGAACCGCAGTCACATTTTCCAGGGAATCAGTCATTACAGCTATTCCATGGATTTTATTGCCTATATCATAAAGCTCTTGGGCTGTTTCCAAAGAGCATAAAGCAAAGTTAAAATCATAATCAAACATTCCAGTTTCAAAAATTCCAGTCACCGTTGGTTCTAGCGGTAAATAAGCAACTTTCTTATTTTCAAAATTTTTCGGTGTATAAATAGTTATTTTATCTCCTACAAAAATTCCATGCTGACGAGCTAATTCAATTCCTATTACAATTTTTTCGCCATCCAAATCAAATTTTCCTTTGCGAACATATTGGGCAAGGTTATTTACTTTAGCTTCGGAAAACGGATCTAGACCTTTTACAAAAAGAGGAAAGACGCGCCCATTGCTTTTAACAAGCACTGGTCCTGCAACATAGGGTGCTACGCCGCGAACATGGGGACGCTTTTCAAGCAATGGAACGACTTCTTTCCAATGAGGAATAAGGGTATCCGCTGTAACTGTAAGATGAGGATTAAACCCAAGTACCTTTTGATGCAGTTGATGATGGAAGCCGGTAAAAACTGAAATTACTAAAATCAAAACCGTTACACCAAGCATTACTCCGAGGACGGAAATAATCGTGATCGCGGATACGAAACTCCGTCGGGGACGCAGGTAACGCAAGGCCAGGAATAAAGAGGGAGGAAGATGACTCACCGGGAACTATTCTTTTGGCACAAGTTTAACTACACCTTTTTCTGCATCGTAACTAAATGTTTGTCCCGCAGGCGGTTGGGGGATTGTTTTGATATATAACTTTTGGACAAGTTCATCCATGGAAGCTGGATTCCGACCTTCTTCTAATTGGAAAGCTTCGATTGCTTTCTGGAAAGTGATGAGTTCTAATTTGCCTTTTGTTGTTTCGCCGGTATGAATAACCGTTTCGATATAAGTAACCGGCGCGGCAAGAACAGAATTGTTGCTGGTGGAAGCTGGTTTAGTTTGTGCTGGTTTATTCGAAGGCGGGCTTTCGTCTTTGGAGCCACAGCCCATAAAGTAAAAACTAAGACAAAATAATATAGATAATATTGTTATGCGGTAAGTAAACATAGAATTCATCCTGCTATATTTAACCCTAGACCCTTTCCAAATCCATCTAAAAGTGTAGGAACCGATGCTGTCGGCGATCAATGGTTAAAAGGATTAAACCCACAATTCCATTGCCTCAGCTCTCAATTTTGCGGTTCTTTTGTTTGTTCTTTAGTCTTTTCAACTGTTTCAAGTTGCATTCGAAGCGTTTGACGAGATTGCTCTAAACTCTTTTTTAGTTCAGGAGTATCTAGCTGGGGTTCAAGTTCATCGAGTAACTGAAGTGCGCTTTCTATTTTATTTTTTAGGATAGGAAAAGAAGGTTT
>CAZNSF010000126.1:0-3114 GCA_964575565.1 uncultured Verrucomicrobiota bacterium
GTATGCGAAGAATCTGGGGTTGATGTGGCGAATCTAAATTGTCCAGGTCAAATTGTAATTTCTGGCGATAAAACCGCTATAACCCAAGCCATTGCTTTAGCAAAAGAGCGCGGTGCAAAACGAGCTATTCCCTTAACCGTCGCAGGCGCTTATCACTCACGACTCATGAAATCAGCTGCTACTAAATTTGAGTCTTTCCTTTCAACATTCAACATTCAACATTCGACGGTATCTGTAATCTCCAACGTAACCGCTCAACCACATGATGCAATAAATGTAAAACGCCTCTTAGTAGCGCAAGTGACTTCTTCCGTGCGATGGGAAGAATCGATGAAGCATTTAATTAGCCAAGGCTTTCGTAAATTTATTGAACTTGGGCCCGGTGAAGTTCTAGCTGGCCTTATGAAACGAATCGACCGTGAAGCGCAGGTAGTTAGTATTGGCAAACCCGACGATCTCGAAAAACTTTCGACAATTTGCTAACTTTCAGTCATAAGCTAATAGCTATAAACCTTCAGCTATAAACTTTTTCTAATTTTTAATTATCATACATGACTTTTGATTTTTCTGGAAAAATTGTTCTCGTTACTGGCGCTGGCCGTGGTATTGGCAAAGCTACCGCATTAGCTTTTGCGCGCGCCGGTGCAGATATTGCTTGTGTAAGCCGCACCCAAACTAACGCAGAACAAGTTGCTGGCGAGATTCGCGCCTTAGGACGAAAAGCTCATGCTTATGCTGTAGATGTGGCAAAGCCTGCGGAAATTGAGGCGACTACCAAAAAAATTCTTTCGGATTTTGGTCAAGTTCATGTGTTAGTAAATAATGCTGGTGTTACGCGAGATGATCTCCTCATGCGAATGTCCGAAGCTGATTGGAATACTGTAATTGATACCAATTTAAGCGGTGCTTTCTATTTTATACGTGCCTTAAGCCGCAGTTTTCTTAAACAACGTTCTGGTCGAATCATTAATATTACCTCCATCATCGGTCTGATTGGCA
The DNA here is from genome assembly GCA_964575565.1 of uncultured Verrucomicrobiota bacterium. Classification (GTDB taxonomy): domain Bacteria; phylum Verrucomicrobiota; class Verrucomicrobiia; order JABWAM01; family JABWAM01; genus CAZNSF01. The sequence goes on from CAZNSF010000126.1 coordinate 1,000, forward strand.
ATGCTGGGCAAGCGAACTATTCTGCTTCTAAAGCAGGATTAATTGGCCTTACGAAATCCGTTGCGCGTGAACTTGCTTCGCGCACTATTACGTGTAATGCCATCGCGCCCGGTTTTATCGAAACCGATATGACAACCGGTCTTAAGGATGAGGTGCGGACAAAATTACTCGAAAATGTACCTTTAGCTCGACTTGGTAAACCCGAAGATGTCGCAGCTTGCGCGCTTTTCCTTGCCAGCCCGGCTGCGAGTTATATCACGGGTCAAGTTCTTACAGTCGATGGCGGGATGGTGATGTAGTTGAAGATGCGAGTGACGAGCGGCGGGCTACAAGCTGAAAGCTATAAGGAATAAGCTACGAGTCGCGAGCTGCGGGCTATAAAAATCATCGGCAAAAGAGATCTATGCGTGCTGGTGGAATATTGAGCCACACAATTTTAGAATCACGACGGCTAAATTGTTTTAATGGACAGAGAGCGCTTGAACGCAAATCGTATGTAAACTGGATATATCGACCATTTTTATCTAAAAGAGCGCTTAATTGATCCATAATCGCTTCCACCGTTGCTGTTGGCAGTGACCGCAATGGCAGACTAGAAACAACTGCATCCACATGCTTCCGTTGATCTCCAAAATATTCTTTTAAAAGATCGGTGAGAAATCTTGCATCTCCTTGAATAATTGTAAGCGAAGGAAATTTTTTCCTCAAAATTCGAGCCATTTCCTGTGAATATTCGATCACAATAATTTGATCTTGCGGAATACCTTTTTCTAATAAAGCTGCGGTTACTACACCGGTGCCTCCTCCAAGTTCAACAACTAAGCCTTTACCTGAAGTTGGAACAAAGGAAGCCATTCGCCGCGCTAACCCGCGTGAACTAGGGCAAACAGCCCCAACCCCACGTGGACTTGAAAACCACACCTTAAAAAAAGTTGTTAATGAGAAAAGTTCCATTGGTAAAAAGCAAAACTCCTTTTACCTTACTATATAAAACTTTGCATGACTTTTTATAAATTTTGTGGCATTTTTCATGAAAATATGAAAACAACATTTACAAGATCATTCGTTTGCTTGCTAGGTTTGATATTAGGCATAACAATGCTTTTTGGCCAAAACCCTGAAAAAAAAGAAGGAAAATCTATGAATAACAATAACGAAATCGCTATCATTAAAACTACCGAAGGAGAAATAGTAATCACTTTTTGGCCTGATGTGGCTCCAAAAACAGTCGAGAATTTTAAAAAATTAGCTAAGGAAGGTTTCTACGATGGAACTGCGTTCCATCGCATTGTAAAAGGTTTTATGATCCAGGGCGGAGATCCTTTAAGTAAAAAAGATGATCCAATGGTCGGAACTGGCGATCCGGGCTATAAAATTAAAGCAGAATTTAATAAAAAATCCCATGTGCGTGGTGTTATTTCTATGGCGCGATCTAGTAATCCAGATTCTGCCGGCAGCCAATTCTTTATTTGTTTAGGCGACGCCAAATTTTTGGACGGCCAATATACAGCCTTCGGTCAATTGACCAAAGGCGATGAGATCCTTGGTAAAATCGGCGATACCCCTACTGTGATGAGTGGTGGCGGCGAAAAAAGCAAACCTACCAAACGAATCGGTGTTGAAAGTATTAAAATTACAGCAGCAGATTCGGTAAAATAAGCTCATTGAGATTACTTCATTCCATGTACTCTGATCCGCAATGACAGTCATTGCGAGGAGCCTCGAGCTTGTCGAGAGACGACGAAGCAATCTCTTAGGATTGCTAATGAACAAATAATATCAAAATGTTAACTCACATCGTTATTTGTTGGCTAAAAGACTCTGGCAATACGGCCCATCGTCAACAATTAATCGAAGTTGCGAAGACGTTTCGCTCAATTCCCGGCGTGCTTGAGGTGCGAGTGGGTGATGTAAGGCCATCAAGCCAACCGCAAGTGGATTCGAGTTATGATGTGGCTGTGGCTATTACGTTTAAGGATGAAAAATCTTTACACCAATACCAGATCCATCCTATCCATCAAAAAGCTGTCCAAGAAGTTCTTGTGCCTCTCGTTAGCAAATTTGTCGTCTACGATTTTATTAGCGAAAGGTAGAGGGCTTAACGCAGCATTGCGT
>CAZNSF010000127.1:0-4688 GCA_964575565.1 uncultured Verrucomicrobiota bacterium
ACCTTACTTCATGTTTTTGAAAGGATTTGAATACGTCCTTTAATCGATTGAGCATTTTTCCGTTCAGAAAGTTTTGGATTTACCGCAAGAGCTAGATCTGTAAAAGCGCAAAGCAATTCCATTCGCTCAGGCAACGATAAAGATCGGAACCACCAAACTTTAGCCTCAGGTCTTTCCTCTTTGCGATCATGAGAGACAGATCCATTCATTACGCTCTAAACATAACAAATAACACTACACCCTGCAACGTTATAACAAATATGGATAACTTACCTCTTCGAATTATTAACTTCCTGTAAAACGATGGATCTACGATAAAACGCAAGGGTTATCATTGCGCTAAAGAGAAGTAAATCGGCAAGACACCTAATAACAAGGATACTAAATACATGTACTCCGTGATATGGAATAAAATGGCCAACAAGAGATGATGGGAGATGGATAATTTCCCATAGCCAATTTAGATGGGCAATATTTAAGAGCGCCTCAAATATAATTGAGTATAAAAAAACACAAAGAAACAATTCCAATACAGGTCTTATAATTTCTGGTTTCTCTCGCGGCTTTTTGCGCAGTACAATTTCTAATAAAACGATACAGATTGCTGATAAAAGAGTGACGGTTCCAAAAATGTGGGCGTGGTCGATAAAGAAACCGTAAATCTCGCGCGGTAGATATTGTCCGCGACGATCCGGGAGGCCTAGGAATATAGCTGGAAATGAAAACGAAAAAATGCCTAGAGAAATGTACTGAATTATTTTTAAAACTTTCATCTTAAATATACCAATGTAATAGTGCTTGGATGCAGGGGTGGTTGTTAAAACACCCCTGCATTTTTGTTTAACTTATTTGCTCATGCAGTTCGGGTTGTCTTTTCGCCAAGAGTTCGAGCTAACTCTCGCGAAAGATTCACGAAGTCAGAGGGCATCAGGATAACTACGGTGCTATTTTGTTCCGCGCCAATCTCTGAAACCATCTGCATCCGACGCAATTCTAATGCAATCGGATTTTCCGCGATTTGGCGAGCGCCGAGCGATAGTTTTACCGAGGCTTCTTGTTCTGCTTCGGCTTTGATCAGCCGAGCACGTTTCTCACGAATAGCCTCGGCTTCTTGCGCCATTGCGCGCTGCATTCCTTCAGGAATTTCAACATCCTTTATCTCGAACCTTTCCACTTTAATTCCCCAGGCCTCTGTGACTCTATCTACTGTCACTCGAAAGGCCTCGTTCATTTTTTCCCCTTCTTTGAGGATTTCATCGAGACCATGTTGTCCGATAGTGCTCCGGAGGGTAGTTAACGATATTTCAGAAACTGCCTCGTTGTAGTTCGCAACGGCTACGACTGCTCTTGCAGGATCAATGATTCGATACCAAAGAACAGGATTAACCTTAATGGTTACACTGTCCTTAGTAATCACCTCCTGTGTTTCCACATCCACGGTTACCGTTCGAAGATCAAGTACTCGTTGCCATTCTATGAGAGGAATCTTCCAATAAAGACCGGGCCCTCGCACGGCTTGGAACCGTCCTAAACGGAAAACAACAGCTCTACGATATTCTTGTGTGATGCGAATACCACACAAAGCAAATAGAGCAAGAACTACCATGATGATAATCATTGGAATCATAATCTCCTCCTTCTTTTTTGTGGCAAAGATTGGGCTTTGGACCCTAGCAATGCCGGTTGCTATTGGGAGACCATGAAACTCCGCGACCTGGCGGACTTTAGAGGATCGCCCTTCCAAATGCCTACGAAGTTAGCTGACGGGCTTGGCCCTGGAAGTTGCCTTAGTGAAAGTTACCCTTCACCGTTCGCCCCATCCTTAAGTTTCCTTAAGGAATTTGGTTTCTCCGCACCGGCCTTCAGGAAGGAAAGCCGATTTAGGCTGCTACTCCTGCCAGCGTAGCATGTTTTAGGTGAAAGTCAAACAATGGGAAGCGGTACTGCAAATTGAAAGGCCAAGAGATATGTTCCCTTAACTCGAAAGAAAAATATGGCAAACGCTTTATACTCAATAGGATTATCGAAAAATTCATAGCCATCTCATAGAAAAAGGATCAAGGGATGGGGAGCGCATGCCGCTGGCATGCATCAATCGGCGGCTCGCCGATTTTCCAGAGGGAACTGTTTGGCGAGCCGCCAAACAGAACCCGCCAGTGGCGGGTGCTCCCCGCACATAAAATTCATAAACTCACCTTTTAAATCACACCCTCTTTCCATCGATAAATGGTCGAATTTATCTCATTTTCTAAAATTATGGGACGGGTGTGCAAAAAATTTACTATTTTCTTCTAATAAACTTCCCTTTCGCGGGTTATTCTTGTTGATGAGAGTACTTCTCTTAACACCCTTCTTAAACGTGAATGAAAGATGAATCCTCCACAAAATCGGAATGGATACGATCCGTTTTGGATCGTTACTCCGGCCCGCTCACTCGGTTCGCGATGCATATTACCGGTGATCTCGACCGAGCGCGCGATATTGTGCAAGACACCTTTATTCGACTTTGTGCAGAGGAGCAGGCCCAAGTTGAGGAAAAGATCGCAGAATGGCTCTTTACCGTCTGTCGAAACCGCGCGCTCAATGTTCAAAGAAAGGAAAAACGAATGGAACCTTTAACCCCCTTGCATATGGAATCTTGTGTCAGCCGCGACCATTCGCCTGCCGCCCAGGTCGAGCGCCAGGAAAGCGCTGATCAGATTCTTACCCTCGTTAAAACCTTACCTGAAAATCAACAAGAAGTTCTGCGTCTTAAATTCCAAAATGACTTGAGTTATAAGGAAATCAGCCAAATTACCAGTCTTTCCGTGAGCAATGTCGGTTTTCTCATCCACACAGCGATCAAAGCTCTTCGCCAACAACTAAAAAAACAAGGGGATTGGGTGCCAGAAACTTGAAAAAAAGGAAATTTTATGAAAATAGATTTAGATGATCCTAAATTAACCGCTTATGCGCTCGGAGAACTTGAGGAGGCCGAGCGCTTAGAAATTGAAAAACTTCTTCAAGGGTTGGAAGAACATCGAAAGGTCGTTGAAGAAATTCGCCAGACGACCCAACTCTTGAGTTTAAAATGGAAGGAAGAGGCTTGCCCAGAGCTTACAGAAGCCCATCGAGAAGTTATCGAATTTCAGGTCCAGAAACCTGCTAGGAAAATCCTCCAGTTCCCAAGCTGGCGAAGAATTATTTTAACCACAGGATTAACGGCAGCGGCTGCCGTTATCATTGGTGGAATGTTTGTGCCAGCTAGTTACCGTGCACGTGAGAAAGCAACAAGGACGTATATGAGTATGCAATCTGCTCCACAGTTCACCACACCTGGACCTGGATTTGATACAGATCCGAATCAGCCCGGCTTTAATACCGAAGGCTATGATCGAATTAGGGATAATCCTTTCTTAGCAACGGAATATAATCCTCTCTCCACTTTTTCCGTTGATGTGGATACGGCTTCTTATGCCAATATGCGACGTTTCCTTACTCAAGGAACCATGCCGCCGAAAGATGCCGTGCGCATCGAGGAAATGCTCAATTATTTCTCTTATAACGATCCTCCGCCTAAAAAAGCCAAAGATCCTTTTGCGGTGCATACCGAAGTTTCCGAGTGCCCTTGGAATACCGACCATCGTCTGGTTCGGATTGGAATTAAAGGCAAAGAAATATCCATTCAAGAGAGGCCCGTGAGTAATCTGGTCTTTTTAATCGATGTATCTGGCTCGATGGGTGAGCCAAATAAACTACCTCTGGTGCAAGCTTCGCTAAAAGAGCTTGTTCAACATCTCAATGGAAGAGATCGTGTTGCCATCGTGGTTTATGCAGGGTCCGAAGGTCTTGTTTTGCCTTCGACTTCATGCGATGAAAAAGAGAAAATTTTAAATGCCATCGATCAACTTCAATCCGGAGGTTCTACGAATGGAGGCGCGGGAATCCAATTAGCATATAAAACTGCCCTTGCAAGTTTCATCAAAGGCGGGATCAATCGTGTGATCTTAGCAACCGATGGAGATTTTAATGTGGGAGTTACCAATCAAGGCGATTTAACGCGTTTGATCGAAGAAAAGGCCAAATCAGGCGTTTTCTTGAGTGTTTTGGGATTTGGCATGGGAAATTATAAGGATTCCACTCTTGAGAAACTTGCCGATCAAGGGAATGGTCACTATGCTTATATTGATACGATCCGTGAAGCCAACAAAGTGCTCGTCGAAGAAATGAGCGGCACTTTGATGACCATTGCCAAGGATGTGAAAATCCAGGTGGAATTTAATCCAGCTCGGGCGCAAGCATTTCGTTTGATTGGTTACGAAAATAGGATTTTGCGCCATGAAGATTTTAATAATGATAAAAAGGATGCTGGCGAAATTGGCGCAGGCCATACCGTAACGGCACTTTACGAAATCGTTCCTCCCGGAAAGAAAATAGAGCTACCTAAAGTTGATGCATTAAAATATCAAAAACCGAAGGAGGCTTCCGGTTTTGAGGAAGGAGATCAAGAACTCATGACCGTTAAATTACGTTACAAAGAACCAACTGGCGAAACCAGTAAGCTTATGGAAGTTCCAGTTGTTGATGAAGGAAATCTATTCGCAAATGCTTCAGAAGATTTTAAATTCGCCGCATCTGTGGCCTCATTTGGAATGCTTTTGCGAGATTCTGAATATAAGGGGGGCTTTACTTTCGAAGATGTTCTTACG
>CAZNSF010000128.1:0-7464 GCA_964575565.1 uncultured Verrucomicrobiota bacterium
AAAAAGCCATGAATATTTTTAAAATCTCCAGGTTGCCTATTCTAAACTCATTTTTGTTGATCAGTATAAATAAAATAATTCAAGATTTTTGTAGCAAAACTCACTTTTATAGTTATAGTAGAGTAGCACTAGTAGAGGTTATCAAAAGACTAGTAGGCTTTTGATGGTGTTTCTTTATTCTGATGAAATGCGCTTAAAACTTACAGAGCAGTCAAAAAAACCGCTTAAAGTGGTTAAAGGGAGAGTCTTTTTATATATAAAAAGGTGGATAGTCGTTTTCTGTTATTTCGTTTTAATCAGCTCTTGCAATCTTTTTGCAGCATCTGGAACTTGGCAGCTTGATGCAGATGGGAATTGGGCTGTTAATGGAAACTGGACGGGTGCTACTTTTCCAGATAATGCAGCAAATGTTGCCACTTTAAATACTCTTACCACTCCGACCATTACGATCACGTTGCCTAATTCAGCTGTGAACGTGATAGACCTTGATTCGCTTGTTTTTAATGCGAGTAATAATTATATCCTTGCCAATTCTAATGGTCGTATTCAACTGAATACAAGCGGCACCGGTTTAACCCAAAGTGGCTCTGGTAATATAACTATAGCCCCAACGGTGCGGCTTATAAATTCACAAACTTGGACTGGTAATGGAGCGGGTACTGTAACCGTGAGTGGCGCGTTTACTAATCCTGGAGGGACACAAACCTTAACGAAAGATGGATCTTTTAATCTTATTTTGACAAATGGAGGTAATGCTTTTGATGGAATTGTCATTAATGCAGGCGCTCTTGAGTCCCAAGCTGCAGGCGCTTTTGGGGGCAGTGGAATTACCTTAGGAGGAGGCACTTTAAAAATTAGTACAATAAATCAAACATACAACCAAGTTTTTACAGCAAGTTCTGCTTCTACAATGGAAGTGGCTAGTGGAATTACTTTTACTTTAGGCAATGGTGCTAATGATTTAACAGGTTCCGGCGCTCTCACAAAAACGGGGACTGGTACTCTTGTGCTTGGCCAATCCAGCAATCATAGCGGAGGAATCACGATTAGCGCAGGGCAAGTCAATATAGGCAATGACAGCGCTCTTGGCACGGGTACGCTTACACTTAATGGAGGAACCTTGTTCCATACAGTTAATCGTACGCTTGCTAATCCATTAAATATCACAGCTACAAGTACTCTATCAGCTAGTACAGGCAGAGATATTACTTTTTCTAGTGGCACAATTTCTGGGACATCGGGTACGACTTTGAATGTACGAAGTACGGATGCTACAGCTGGGAGGAATGTGATCTTTACAGGCAATGGGTTTACTTTGGATAGCAATATCGATTTAGATGATTACAACCAACTTCAGTTTAATAACGCGACTGGCACACAAACTTTTAATGGTGTTATTTCGGGTACAGGTGATGCCAGTGGAGCTTTGATAAAAGGAGCCGCCGGAACAACTGTTTTGGCGGGAGCTAATACGTTTACAGGGAGCGTTGGGGTAAATACCGGTGTTTTAAATATTCGTAATGGATCAGCTTTGGGAACTACAGCAGGTGGAACGACTGTGGCCAGTGGCGCTGCTTTGGAATTACAAAATAATATTACCGTAGGCACTGAAGCTTTAACGATTAATAATGCTGGTATAGGAAGTAATGGCGCCCTTCGAAATATCAGTGGTGATAATATATGGCAAGGTACTGTTGCGCTTGGATCCAGTAGTTCTATTGGCTCTGATGCTGGCAGTCTTAATATAAGTGGAGTAATTAGCGGAGCTAGTGCTTCCATATTAACTAAAGTCGGGGCAGGTACTGTTGAGTTTTCGAGCGCGAATACCTATGCTGGTTTAACAAGACCTAGTGCAGGCATTCTTCTTGTTACATCAAATAATGCATTGGGTACAGCAACCGGTGTTTTTATTAATGACACTGTTACTTTGAGCGGCGGTACACTTGCGATTCAAGGAGGAATTGATTATAGCACGCTAGAAGCACTGACCATTAATGGTTTAGGTGCAGGTGGAAATGGCGCCTTTCGAAATATCAGCGGAGATAATATATGGCGGGGCAACGTTAAAATTGGATCTGGAGCTCCTTCTTCCTCCATTGGTTCTGATACTGGCACTCTTGATATCCGTGGTGTGATTTCCGGAGCAAGTGGTTTGGACTTAGCTAAAGTTGGGGCAGGTACTGTTAGGTTTTTGAACGCAAACACCTATCTTGGCGCGACGACCGTTAATGGTGGAACTTTAAGCTTGGATGCGGCGGGCGCATTGCAGAGTACCAGTTCGATTACTCTTAATTCAGGAGGGACATTACTTTTTAGCGGCACTGATCCGATGGATCGTGTGGGAGATGCTGTTCCTATTACCATGGCTGGCGGCACATTAAGTGCAAATGATAAGACAGAAACATTGGGTGCGATGACCCTTACAGCGAATTCTATCATTAATCTTAGTGGTGGAGGTACAGCCGCTACGCTTACCTTTGGAACGGGTACATACACGGCAGGTCTTTTAACAATTAATAGTTGGACAGGCAGTGCTTACACAAGCGGCACGGATGATAAGATTGTTTTTACTCCTGGGTCATTATCACAGAATTTTCTCAACAACATTCAGTTTACCGGTTTTGGACAGGGAGCCGCTCAACTTGGTTCAGGCGAAATTGTTCCTGTGCCGGAGCCAGGCACTATCTTAAGCGGCTTACTTCTTGTAGGATTATTGGCACGTCGTTTTACAAAGAAGAGCTAAAGAAAAGATCGTAGCTTTTCTTTACTTTGTTGGCAACAAAGTGGCGATTAGCTCTTTTTCTTCCGGCTTTAGATTTTTCAGATCAATTTTTCCAATGATCTTAAGAGCATCTGCTTTGCGGCCATTTGCTGTAAGGGTAGCAGCATAAACAGTTTGCCAACTTGGGGCTTTGAGATCACTTAACATAAAGGGCTCAAAGGCTTTAAGCGCTACGGCAGGCACGCCTGATTTTAATTGAGCTAAAGCATAAGTGGCTGCGAATGCGGGCAACTTTGGATTTGTTGCATACACTCTGCTTGCCCGTTCAAAGGGTTGTACTGAAGATTCGTTGAGCAACAAACCAAGATAAGCCAAGTCGTTCATGATTGTTAGGTCATTAGGATAGATCAGGGATAAACGTTGCATAGTTCGTAGGATATCTCGAGTTTTCCCAAGACGTTCATACAGACGCACTAATTTCAACAACGCTTCCAACTGATAGTTCGGTACCTGGCTTAAAGTTTCGTAGATTTCGACGCTATAGGTTATTTCACCAATTTTGTTAGCGTAATCGGCTAAGTAATAGAGTGCTTTTGGATTTTTTTCAGCTTGACGGACAGCTTGCTGCCAATCGAGATCGAATAATTTTTTATGTCCCAATTCCAAAGCAGCACGCGCTTGAAAAAGCGAACACAACAAAGGCTGTAAGGCGAGAGTGTTCTTAGATAAAAAATCGCTTATTTGCTGCCAACGACCTAAGGCAGCAAGGGCATCGAGTTGTACGAGTAATAAATCTTCAGGTGTTTTGGGATCTAAAGGGAAAAGCTACATTGTTTTTTCGAATAGTTTATGATGGTTAAGCCAATCGGCAAGATCGCGTTTTGCCTGCGGAGAGAGTTGGGTGATAGAAGAGGCGAGGGAATCCACCAACGCATTTTGTCGATCAGAATAAGTTTGAATTTCCCAATCCGCTGCCAAGCATTGATCCTGTATTTTAGCCATGGGATGATGGCGCAATTGATCAGCTAATTTTTGGTCGTAAGGTAAACGAGCAGGGAATCCTTTGCCATATTCTGCAAGGATGCGGAGACTTTCTAATCCAGGTTCATCTCTTTTTAAACCGAGGGCGCGCAATCGATTTAGTCCGCGTTCTCCGGTTTCTTTGCGGTCAGCGAAAAAAACTTCTGTTCGTGCCAGATTAACTTCCGCGCGTGTGTACTTGGGATCCAGTGATAAGGCTTTTAAAAACCATTCTCGAGCTAGGAAAGGCCGTTGTCGGCGAATTTCGAATAATCCTGCCAAATGATAAGTTTCTTTAGAGGGAGTAGAACGACTAAGTAGTATGGCAAGCTGTTTCTCTACCCAAGAGAGCGCATTTTCTTGTAAGGCAGCTTCTCCTAAGGCCAAACGATCAGTATCTGTTACATAATCCGATTGCACAATGTGTACCCAGTAACTAAGTCTCATAGGTTCTTTATTTAGATCGGCGATCAATGCCAACACGCGAACGGCATCGATAAGATCTGGCTGAAGTTGCAGGCTTAATTTACTTTTTTCACTGGCAAGATGAATATCCCCTTTAGCTAAAGCATTTTTCGCTTCGGTCAAGAAAACCTGTGCCCTCCATGATTTAACCTTACGAAATGCTGGTGTAGCCGATAGGGCAAGTAACACGATCGCCAGAATCCAAAGCCAAGCGAATCTTAAAGGCAAGCGAGGAATATTACTTTTCATGGTTCACCTCGTGGTTGAGTGGCAAAGAGTTGTTGAATAAGGTGGCGTAAGGCTTTTTCATCCCCTTGAGAAGTATCTAGGCTTACCGATACAATTTCAATATTCGTAGTTCGTCTTCCTTCACGAATATAATGCCAAATTTGCATATGTTTGCCAAAAGCAGAGCTCCATCCTTTGGAAAAGTCGAGTTTTTGTTCAATGCCATCTCTCCAAACTCCCCATGCCTGGAGAACCTTTTGTTGATCTCTTTGAAAAGAGAAAATGTTCCAAGCGGTATTTTGATTAGCAATCTTAATAGAAGTTTCGTGAACATCATCTGTCATTTGCCAGCCTGCACCTGCCATACAAATATCCGGACGATGGAAGAAAGCCACCAAACTATCTGAACCTGCTGACCAAAAAAAAGTGAAAATGGTGACCTCGCCAAATGTGGATGAGTATGCTCGATAGTATGCGCCATGTTGTGGCCGAAGAATTTCTAAGACGGAGTGAGGAACAGGAACTTCTTTGATAAGTAAATTTGGAGAAGTGTTTAAGGTTAAAAAAGGTTTTTCTTGAGGTGGCCAATAAGCATCATGACTCCAATACCAAAGATGGGCCACAAGCACCGAAATAAATCCTAAAGCGCACGCAGTACGTACGGTTGGAATTTTACCCCAATCGATAGTTGGAAAGGATGAAGGGAGAGATTGATAGGAGGCTGGCTCTTCAAGTTTTCCGGTAAAAAAATAGAGCGCCAAAGTTACACAAATCAAAATTCCCCATCCTGCTGAATCATGGAATATTTCTACGCTTGATAGACCGTAAGAACTTGCAAGTAAGGTTAGAATGAGCGTGCGAATAAAATTTCCAATCAACGCTAAAAGAATGCCACAAACCAATAAGAACCCTGCTCGATATTTTGAAAGACAAAAAAATTGACCTAATGCGATACTGACCATTATACAGGATTGTAGTGAGCGAACTCCGCTGCATGCCTCATCGATACTCAAGACGCCGCTTTTAAGTTCGATTAAATTTCCCCTAGGAATTGCTAAAACTCCAATTACATTTAGGATGTCCGCAGTAATTCCAGCGATCCAATTCATTAGGGATTGTGTGATCCACAATTCTAGAACGGATGGCCATGGGATAGCTGTAATAAAAAGCAGAGCTGTTCCATAAAATAAACTTGGTAATCGACGTAGACCTAGTCGGTGAATTGTCCAAAAGGTTAATGCTAAGCAAAGGAATGTTCCGAAAATGCCAATGGACCGAAGTTGAGGGGATGCTTGGCGCAATAATTCGATAGGTAAAAGCGCTAAAGCGCCCAAAAATAAAAAAGCACGACTAAAATGAGAGTGCGTGACCGGTTGCGTGGTAGCGGCAAAAGCTAGAGTCAGTTCTTTGCGACGATGCCAGAGCAATCCTAAGCATAAAAAAGGAACAAGGAGACCATAGCTGTATTGGGGGTTATTCCACCACGGATCAACAAGATAGATCAAGAGCAAGAACCATGCTCCAAAAAATAAGATTAAGAAAGAGATGGGGGGATATTTCTTCAAGTGGATGTTGTTAAATAATTTTTATTAAGATTATGGAATTGACGATTTACTTAAGATGGAAGAGTCTATTTGTTATTTCAATGGCACGTTTTCAATACAGATTTTTGCTTGGAAGCACGATGGTAAGTTTAAGTTTAGCATTAGCGCTATTAGCTTTAAACCTTTATCAGCAACATGTTGAAACGAATTTGGCACTTAAACAGACTGAACTCAACGATTTCCGTACAGAAATTAATCAGGGAACCATCAGTCAACGCTTGGTGCAAGGTTTTGTGGAAGATTTAACTCCCATGGCAGAAAATAAGCCCGAAATCCAGAGTTTGCTTACACGTTACGGAGTTCTTATCAAAAAAAATAATCCTCCGTCTCCCTCCACTCCATGAATGGCGAACATCATCATCCAACGGCAGGCGGCAATTTGTTTTGGCCGAGCTTTCTTTTCGTGCTTGCTTTCGATGTTTTTTTAATGGTTCAAATCCATTCGCGCTGGAATATTTTATCAAATTTAATGAATCAGCAAAAAACCATTATCCAGCAGGCCCATGATATGCAAAACCAAGTGGCAGCCGCGCGTACGATGGTGATGATGGCTGGGGGGCTTGCGCAAGATATTCTTCAGTTGAGCAACACAGATTCTGATGTTCGCCGCATGGTTGATAAATACAAATCCATGGGAATTACCATTACTCCACCCACAGTAGGTGTATCAACAAACAAATAGTGATTGACAAATCTTAAGAATCCGTTTGCTTTGGTGAATATTTTGGGCTATATAACTCTAGTGAGCTAGAGTTGTAAAGTTTTTGAGAGGGGTGGAAGTTAAATGATGAAGATCAGCAATTTTCTTTTTGTCTTTCTAATGGCAATTCCAGTTTTTGGAAATGCTAAGGAAATTGAATTGGTGGATGTGACCAAACCGTTGGATCAGGTTGACCAAAGATATCTACGTAATGTTACCAGTATGATTACCGATACGGAGATAAAATTAGTTTCTTCTTCAAATCGTTCATCCCTTGATGAGAAAGAGTTAATCTCGATTGTCAGTACTGACCGAGCTTGGGGCGTTCCTCTTGCTCAAGGGACGGAGTATCAATTTTTGCTCTCCACAAAAATCATCAATCGCCTTAATAAAATTACTATTGCTGGTGATTTGGATGGTGCTTTTACAAGCGTGCAATTGGCAGAGGCACCGCTTTCGCCTGGAGAAGATGGCTGGAAGTTTGTGGTTAAAAATAAACCGCTGCAGTCTCCGGTAACAGCTTTCCAATTTCGTCCACAAGCCGCTTTTCGAATTCTAGTAACCATTAAGACATCTACCGCTCAAACGAAAGTGCCTCCTACGCTTTGTGATATTGCGTGCCATTCCATTGAAGATGTTCGTGAGTTTAAGTTAGAAAAAAGTCCGAACCAGAAAGATCAACCGACAGATAAAACAGCAAAAGATTCTTCTTCAACCGGAGGTTT
>CAZNSF010000129.1:0-2643 GCA_964575565.1 uncultured Verrucomicrobiota bacterium
GGAGCCGTAATGCTTTCTCTTACGATGCTACTAATAGTGATGTTGGGCCTTCTGCTTTGCGCACTTATTATTGGTGTGATTGTTTGGGCGATTGTCGCCCTCGTTAAAACACTTTCTCAAAAGGATATAGAGCGAAAAGAAAAAATTTCTCAGGAGGTTTCCAAAATTAATGATTTGCTTGCCGCCGGGAAGATTAGCACAGAAGAAGCCACTGATTTAAAACAAGCTCTTGGCGCAGCAGCAGTTAGCGATTCATCGCTCACCGAAAAAAGAGCTTATACATGGGGTATGCTTTGTCACCTAACAGCTCTTACAGGATTCCTCGGTGTGCCCCTTGGTTCAATTCTTGGACCTTTGATAGTTTGGTTAATCAAAAAGGACGAATCCACTTTTGTTGATCAACAAGGAAAAGAGTCTCTAAATTTTCAAATTTCGATTCTGATTTACACAGTTCTTTCATTATTCCTTTGTTTGGTCCTTATTGGCATTCCTCTGTTTATAGCTTTAGTGATCATGGATTTTATTTTCCCTATTGTTGCTTCAATTAAAACAAATCGCGGGGAGTCTTATCGTTACCCATTTACTATACGGTTCTTCCAGTAACATAGCCTTTTGTTTTTACGCAGGGTTTCAAGATACGCCTTAAAATTAGGTATTTGGGATGCGTTCCGTTGGATCAATTACAAGCCAACATACAGCAGCAATTAGATAAAACCCGGCAGCAGAAATAAGTGGTAGATTCCATGAGTGCAGATAATCCACACACCAACCTGCTAAAAAGGGACTAAAGGCTCCACCTAAATTTCCAAAAGTATTCATGGCGCCACTAACCACAGCGGCATGCTTTTCGCCAATTGCCAAACATACTGCCCACGCAGAAGCCACGCCTAGCGCAGAAAATCCTGCAGCGATTGTAATGAAAAGAACAGTTACAGCGGGTGTTTTTGCCATTACAGCTACCAAAAGGGATATAGCTGCAAGAGGCAAGCTAACAATTCCAGGAATACGCCACCCAGTGCGCGCACCAAAGCGCCGCACAAGTCGATCGCCAAAACATCCTCCAATTAAGACACTTAATGCCATACTTAATAAGGGGAGAGCGGATAAATATCCTGTCTCTTCTCGACTAAAACCACAAGCTCGCTGAAAATATGATGGCAACCACGTAAGATAAAAATACCAGCCGTAAATCACTCCAAAGTACATGTAGCAAACAATTCGTAAGTTGCGGCTCCTAAAAAGATCTTTCCACGGAACTGTAGGATGAGGGATGGGCGGTTCATTGCCTATTAAATGTAATTCGCCTTCATTCACCGCTGGGTGATGGTGTGGATCATCGCGAAACCATAAGTACCATCCCACTGCGCAAAGAATTCCTAAGAAACCAAAGATCATAAAAACATATCGCCAACTCATGATTCCCAAAAGTTTTGTAGCCACTGGTTGTGTGATAGCGCCTCCAATTAATGCAATCATGATTGCTAAGCCAAAAGTACGGCCTCGTTCGTCTTTGGAAAGCCAACGGGCATAGACGCGAGCAATACTTGGGCAAAGGCCTGCTTCGCCAATACCGAAAAGAGCGCGTATAAGAAATAAAGAAGCAAAACCTGCTGCTAAACCCGTTGCTGCAGTCATGATTGACCACCAGAACACAATACGAGTGAGCATTAACCGTGGACCAAAGCGATCTGTTAACCAACCGCTTGGTACTTCAAAAAGCGCGTAAGCAAAAATAAACGCGCTAAAGATATAGCCAGTTTGCGAATCTGTAAGGCTTAATTCTGTTTTGATGGATGGAATAAGTGTAGAAATGCAAACACGATCCACATAAGCGATAGCTGTTAAAATGAGTGTAAACCCAAGCACCTTATAACGCATTTGTGTAGCCGCGTGAGTAACTGCCAACGATGGTGTTGTGGTATTGGGCAATCCGTTTTCTAAAGAAACACTCATATCCTCTTGATTTCAGAATTGCTTAATCACTTCCGGATCACAAGCCGTTTCGGTCGTTCCATTTTTATGGTTGCGGCGCGGGAGTCCCTTTTACGCATAAATATTCAGCATAGGTTGGTCCAGGGTAATTAGAGCTTGTAATCGTAAATCCCTCACGTTGAAGCATACCTTCGAGAGCCCAAGTAAAAGTGCTATATTCATCTCGGATATGCATTTCGAGGTCAGTCCGCGAAAAACTGCTGCCGCCTGTGTTAGTGATTCTTTCAAGCCACTGTTCTAGAAATGATTCATGATCTTTTGTTTTGAAAGAAAACACAACGTCCTGCAGATAAAATACTCCGCCTTCTTTCAGTAAATGGTAAATATGCTGGAGGGCAATGGTTTTCCAAAAATCTGGCAAATGATGTAATGCAAACTTTGTTACAACAAAGTCTACAGCTTCACCTCGATGTTCGTAAGAGAGAAAGCCACCGTGGATAAACTTGATATTTTTAAGACCCGCTTTATCTGCTTTGGCACTAGCATAGGTCAACATAGCTTTTGAGACATCCACAGCAGTGACACGGGCTCCTTGGGCAGCAGCAGCTAAGGCAAAAGCGCCAGTTCCTGAACCAAATTCGACTACGCCATGACCTGTCTGAATATTTAGGCGCTGAACTAATTGTTTTTCGCGTTCAATGCTCGTCCCTT
>CAZNSF010000130.1:0-4276 GCA_964575565.1 uncultured Verrucomicrobiota bacterium
CAATGGCATCCAAGTAATGGCATATATAGGTGTTCCTGAAGCAGAGCGTGCTCAAAAACAGCTTCTTGAAATATCTGTTGTGCTTCATCTGCCCTTGAGGCATGCAGCGCGTACTGAAAAATTAAGTGCAACTTTAGATTATGCACAAATTTACTATAAAATATTGGAAATAGTCCAAGAGCGTCCACGGCGCTTGATCGAAACTGTTGCAGAAGACATTGCCCAGACCCTTTTAAAGGCTTTTAAGCTTAAACGCATTGAGGTCGAAGTTCATAAATTTATTCTTCAGCATACACGAAGTGTGGCTGTTCGTATCGTGCGTAAATCTCGTTAAAGACCGCGATTTTCTTTTACCTGGCTCATTGGAAAAAGTTGCACTGGAATAGAAAAATTGCTCACTCGGAGCTTGCTAAGCGGCGATCGGCTTCAGCAAGCGCCTCGGAATCTCGAACATCTATCCAATAGTCTGTAATTACTACTCCGCGCATTTTTAGCTTATCACTCGCCATCTGGCGGATGGCATCGGTAAGCTCATACTCGCCACGCACTGATTTTTGAAGTTTGCTGGTGTAATGAAAGATAGATGGCCTAAATGCATAAATACCGGCATTGTACCATGGCTTAAAATTTCTAAATTGATGGCGAAGCCTTTCAATTTCAGGCTCAAGAGGTTTTTCAACAAGTTCACGTAGATTAAACTGGTCATCAAAAATTGCAATAGCACCCTTGCGAACGTCTTCGCCAAGTTTTACAGTTAAAATGCCATCCAACTTTTCTTTGCTCCAATTTTCTTGAATCGCCGCATAAGTGGTATTTGAAACAAGAATATCGCCGTAACTAAGCAAGAAAGCATTATTGGCCACAAAATCCTTTGATAATTCTATTACTCTCCCTGTTCCATCTTGCACCTGTTGTTGCGAATAATGAATAGATGCCTTCCCATCAGACCCATCACCACACTGCGACCGCACCGCCTCTGCTTTGTAACCTGTAATAATAAGAAATTCCTTAATCCCTACAGCAGTAAGTCCTCGGATAATATGTTCGAGTACTGGCATGCCAGCCACCGGAACCATAGGCTTAGGTAAATGAGCGGTAAGTTCCTTCATCCGGGTTCCCTTTCCAGCCGCTAGGATCACAGCTTTTTTTAGTGAGGAATTCATTCTTGTCATTATGCTTTAGTTAGATAAAACTCTTAACCTACTGTAATGAATATGCCTTTTATCATCTGCTGCAAGAAATTCTTTAAGTTATTTAGCTTTTCTATTGGTTTATTATCGTTTTCTCCTTCTTTTACAATGCTCAACATAGCCCAACAAACCTCTGAAGTTGTAAAACAAAATGAAGCGGAGACCCCCTCAAGCAGCGAAACGAATAAAACTCGCGAAACTCATACTCATCAATGGACGAAAGAAGAAAAGCTGGTAAACAGTATTGTGGCTGGAGTTTTTGTACTCGCAGTTCTTGCTTTACTCTGGCGCATAACCATGAAAGAACCTGAAGAATAATTTATTTTCTATGTCTAAAAATAATGCTGTTTTACCGGTTAAACGTCCTAGCAATGGCCTTTTGCCAAATGAGAGGGAGATTTTTTTTGAGAGGGGTTACCATTTTTTAAATCACAATAAATATTGGATTATAGGCTTAAGTTTACTGACAATTGCCGTTGTAGCTTGGTTCGTAACTTCCTATTTAAAAGAAAGCAAGTTGCAGCAAAAAGCGAATGATACTCTTTCCGCCGCCCATTCGACAGAAACCTTACAGGCTGTGATACAGAATTTTCCGGGAACGGATGCTGCTTTGTTGGCTACAATGACCCTAGCGAATAATTATTTTGACCAAGGTCAAATAGATAAAACTGCATGGGATAAAGCTGCAAGTTTATATCAAACAGTGGCGGAGCATTACCCCTCCTCTCCTCTTAGACCATCGGCTCTTATTGGTTTAGCTGCGGTAATGGAAGCCAAAGGTAATGTGGATGAAGCTATTAAAAAATTTCGATCGGTTGCATCGACTTTTCCAAATTCTTTTCAAGCGCCGCAGGCGCAATTTGCTGCTGGCCGTCTTCTTGAAAGCGCTGGACGACTTAAAGAAGCAAAACAGTCCTTTGAAGAATTAATAACAAGCCACTCCCAATCTGCTTGGCAAGAAGAAGCCCGCGAGCACCTTAAGAAAATTAATTTTCTTCTTAAGGATTCAAAAAGTTAATTCTATGGGACGGGTGGCGTATAAGACCTAGCCCCTAGCCGTATTTTCGGTAATCTCTCATACCATTAAAACTAACCCATGATAGCCATCTGTAAAAACGTAAACTTTGTAATTAAATATATTACTTACTTACCATGAAAATACTCATTTTGAGCCATGCCGAAGTAGAAAAAATTCTGACAATGCAAGAATGCATCACCGTAATGAGTAATGCGTTAATAGCACTAGCTAAAGGTCAAGTTCATCAGCCTCTACGTACGATCATTCAACCGCCGAATGCTGCCGGGCTTATGGCACTCATGCCTGCTTATATGGGGGGAGATCAAGCTGCCTACGGTTTAAAAACGATCTGTGTTTTTCCAAAAAACATCGCCAAAGGCAAGGATGCGCATCAAGGGATCGTAACACTTTTTAGTGGCGAAAGCGGTGAACCGCTAGCCATGATGAACGCCTCCATCATTACTGCGATTCGAACAGCAGCTGTTTCTGGTTTAGCTACACGTTTATTGGCACGCAAAGAAGCCAGTGAATTGGCTATCATTGGCTCT
This sequence comes from uncultured Verrucomicrobiota bacterium, assembly GCA_964575565.1. Taxonomy (GTDB): domain Bacteria; phylum Verrucomicrobiota; class Verrucomicrobiia; order JABWAM01; family JABWAM01; genus CAZNSF01. The sequence continues at coordinate 2,757 of CAZNSF010000130.1, forward strand.
GGGGTGCAAGCCCGATCTCATTTAGCGGCAATGGCTTGTGTCCGCCCTCTTAAACGAGTTCGTGTAGTGAGTCGAAACACTGAGCATGCACAAAAATTTGCTGCTGAAATGAGTCCACGCTATTCATTCCCAATACAACCCGTTAAAAACATCGAATCTGCTGTACAAGGCGCTGATCTAATTGTCACAGCAACGACTTCTACCGAACCTATTTTACAGCGCCAATGGATTTCACCAGGAGCTCACCTAAATGTTGTTGGATCCAGTCGTGCTGCATCACGGGAAGTAGATACTGCAACCATGGCAGCCGCCAGTTTATTTGTAGATCGACGCGAGTCGACTCTTAATGAAGCTGGTGACTATCTTTTTGCCATGCGTGAAGGTGCCATCGGACCAGAACATATTCGAGCAGAAATCGGCGAAATTCTCATAGGAACAAAGTCCGGACGAGCTACTGCCAATGAAATTACTCTTTTTAAATCTCTCGGATTGGCTGTGGAAGATTTAGCGGCAGCGGAATATGTATATCAACAGGCTCAAAAAATGGGGTTAGGCACTTGGGCGCTATTGTAGCTGAATGAAAGATAGTTTCTCAAAAGTAGATCAGGAGAGCTTTTATCGTTTAATTGCAGCTCGACGCGATATACGTCATTTTACTTCTAAACCCATCCCACCAAGCGTTTTAAAGCGAATTATAGGAGCTGCGCATCACGCGCCATCGGTTGGGTTTATGCAACCCTGGAACTTTATCATCATCGAATCCTTGAAATATAAACAACAAGTGAAGTCGGTTTTCGAAAAAATCAATCGACAAGAATCAAGGAAAATTACCGACTCGAAAAGAAGAATGCTTTACTCAAAACTAAAACTCGAAGGCATTCTTGAATCCCCTATCAATTTGGCGATTACCTGCGATCGATACCGCGATGCTCCATTTGTTTTAGGTCGAGGCACAATGCGCGAAACCGATCTTTTTAGTGTTTGCCTTGCGATACAAAATATATGGTTAGCAGCTCGCGTAGAGGGTGTTGGATTAGGTTGGGTTAGTATTATAAACCGTCGTGCTATTGAAAAGATTCTGCACATTCCCCAGGGAGTTCGTCTGGTTGCATATCTCTGCATGGGTTATCCAATCCATTTTGATAAAAAACCCATGCTTCAAAAAGTAGGCTGGAAACAAAGGCTGAACCTCAATAAATTAATGTTTTATAATCGCTGGGGCAGCAAATCTCGCGTGACTTAACTTTTATGGACCAACCGCTACCTTTACAACAACACCTGGATAAGTATCTGTTCCGAAATAAGCATAACCGTTTGCGGTATCAATAATAGAGCTCTGTAGATAGATTTCTCCACCTTTATCCGGATCTACACCAATCATAGGTTTTGGTGGATATGGTTGTATTCCTCCTGCGAGTTCAAGCACATCGACCTTGCTAGGCAATTCATTTCCAGCGCCAAGTTTGATTTTATAAATCTTTGCTGGGAAAGTGTGATCACTTCCAAAATAATCACAGCCT
>CAZNSF010000131.1:0-7087 GCA_964575565.1 uncultured Verrucomicrobiota bacterium
CCTCCACAAATCGAAGATAAGGATATTTAAAATCTGTTTCGACTATTTCTACCCGCTCTCTGCGGCCTTCTATATCTGGCGGTGATTCGCGCGAAAAAATAACCTTTGCCTTTTTATAAAAGTCTTTTCCTAACAAAGAACCTTTTATCTCCCTTATAACCTGTGGAGATGATAAATCATTCTCTTCGGTTGTTTCGACTTCAACAACCTCATTCCAAAGCGCTGCTTTTTCATCGGAAGCTGGCACCTGAATTGACTCTTTCTGCTGTGGGACCTCAATTTTTTCTATAACTACTCTTTTAGAAGAATTTTTTAAAGAACCATGAAAGTTATCACTTGTATTTTGAAAAGGTGTTCTTGGATGGAACCACCATAGGCTAAAGGCTACTGCAATAAGAGCTCCGCCCGTTAAGAATCTTCTTCCTAAGACTTTTTGGTTTTTCTTCATAAAATATTATCTATGTATTAGAGAGCTCTATTTGTTAACATCTGTTCTCATAGAGGCATCAAGTTAATTTGTAGAAACGAGATCCACGCCTTTTACTCTAACTGGTATCAGTTGTTTGATAATCATTCCATCATCCGACTTATCAAAATAATTACCGCCCCACATCCACATGGTGCCATCCGCCTTTAAAGCAATCGTGTGGCTAGAACCACAGTAAATTCCAACAATGGCCTCTAAGCTTCTTACTTGGACAGGTGTTGATTGATTTGTGGTTGTTCCATCGCCTAACTGACCAAAATCATTTTTCCCCCAGGCCCACACCGTACCATCTGATTTTAAGGCAATATTATGATTATCTCCGGCCGCAATCATGACGATATCTGTAAGATGGATTACTCGAGCTGGCATAGATCTACTAGTGGTGGTTCCGTCGCCTAATTGACCATACATATTTTGTCCACACGCCCAAACTGAACCATCTGATTTTAAAATAACTCCATGAAAATTTCCTGTTGCAATTCCGATAACCTTAAAATTCTCCGGCCAACAATCAACGCGATCAGATAGCATAACAGGCACTCGACCATTTACCTGGGTTATTTGCATAGCCTTCTATCTCTATATGTCGCTTAAAAGGCTGTATTGGCTCAAAAATTTACCTCATGCTCGTGAAATGCTTTTGGTGATTGCAACTAAGTAACCATCATGGCACCAAAAGGTTTGATATGGCTCGGCATGGAAAATCTCTAGCAGCACTTGATCAACGTTATATCTGGCATCCTTTTACCCAGATGCGAGATTGGCTAAAGCAAAATCCGACAGTTATTGTCTCCGGTAATGGCCCTTATCTTAAAGATGCTGAAGGCAAACGTTATTTAGATGCTAATTCTTCAATTTGGACCAACCTCCATGGTCATCGGCATCCACAAATCACACAGACAATTTCCAAACAACTTAAAAAAATCGCCCATTCGAGCGCGCTCGGACTTGCTAATGAACCCGCTTCGCTCCTAGCCAAGAAGCTGATTCAATTGGCTCCCAAATCTCTTAAAAAAGTTTTTTATTCGGATGATGGTTCTACTGCTCTTGAGGTTGCCTTAAAAATGGCGTTCCAATTTTGGAAACATCGAAACATCAATCGCCACAAATTTTTAACACTCGAAAATGCTTACCATGGCGACACTATAGGCGCCATGAGTCTTGGAGGTATCGATGCTTTCCATGGGGCTTACCAGCCACTTCTGTTTCGAACCGAAAAAGTAATGGCTCCTTATTGTTATCGCTGTCCTTATAACCGTGCCAAACCAGAACGAGCAGATGCTAGGGCTTACCGCAAGTGCAATTGGGAATGCATTTCTTTAGTAGAACAAAAGTTGATCTCTCCAATGAAGAAATCGACCCAAACTCCATTTGCCGCAGCAGTGATCGAACCCCTTATCCAAGGCGCCGCGGGAATGATTGCGCATCCTGTTAGCTATTTAAAAAAATTTACGACTCTTTGCCGCCAACATGATGTGCCTCTCATCGTAGATGAGGTAATGACCGGTTTCGGGCGCACGGGTACCCTGTTTGCATGCCAACAGGAAAAGGTTTTGCCAGATTTTCTTTGTTTAGCTAAAGGGCTTACTGGCGGATACCTCCCTTTGGCCGCTACACTAACCAGTCAGCGAATTTTTGACGGGTTTTTAGGTGATTACGCCCAAAAAAAGACCTTTTTCCATGGTCATAGCTATACAGCCAACCAACTCGGCTCTGCAGCCGCTTTAGCGAATCTAGAAATTTTTGAGCGCGAAAAGACCTTAAGGAAAACTGCAGCCCTAAGTAATGAATTCGGGAAAATGCTTGAACGCTTCTGGAAACTTCCACTTGTAGGCGATGTACGGCATGTGGGATTGATTGCGGGGATTGAATTAGTCAAAGACTGGCAAACTCGGGTGGCTTACCCTTGGAAAGCTCGTTTAGGCGTGCGAGTTTGCAATGAAGCCAAAAAGCTAGGTGTCCTAACACGCCCCATTGGAAATGTGCTTGTGATTGTGCCGCCTTATTGTACTACCGCCACACAACTAGAAAGAATATGCGAGGTTATGGAAAAAAGTATTAAAAATGCTTGCAAGTAAGTTCTTTAGGTGCCAGTTTACCAAGGCTTAAAAAAGTACTGCTTTGCTGTTGACAACAAAGCACTAATCAAATAAGTTGGCAAAAGTTACTACCCCAAAACAAAGGAGAAAAAATAAATTATGAAAAAGTGTTTAATTATTATGATGGGAGCAATGATAGCGATGCTCGTGAATCCTCTCGTTGCTGATGATGCTAAAACAACCAAAGCACCGGCTATTCCTAAGAAGAAAGCTACTTCCTCTTCCGAAGGGCCAGTGGATCGCAAAATAGAAATCCGAGCGGGTCCCCGAGCTACGTTTTTAACGGGTGATTTCCGTGTAGGTAGAACAGGCACAAGTGCTAATATCTGGGATGACATTAACCTTCAAGAGGTAAATCCTGGTGCTCAATTTGATATCGATTGGCAGCCTTTTAATCGTTGGCATTTCGATGTCGGAGTAACCTACGACGCATATGAACAAAAAGGTTCTCTTAAAAAAGCGCTTCTAACTGATAGAGGTGATCTTATCCAACCCGGCGCATTGACAAAAGCTAGTTTCGATTTCTATTCCTATGAAGGGAAAATCGGTTTTGATGTCATTAAAAATAGAACCTATCGCCTGCAACCCTATGTGGGTGGAAAAGGCCTTTCTATTGATGGCAAGATTTCGATAGCTGGCGATGCTGTAACTGCAGCTCCTAACAGCAAAACAGTAACGGGCTCTCGAGAATCAACCTATAAACAGGATTATGGCTTGTTCTTCGGTGGCATTGATCAGCGTCTCTATGTTTCCCGCGATTGGTACCTGGGCGGTGACTTTGGAGCGTCTGGTTTGGATAATTGGTATTACTTTACAGGAGATGCGTATACAGGTTATGACTTCAACAAAACTTGGGGCGTACGTGTCGGCTATGCTTATGATTATCTAAGCATGGAAAACACCAACAAATCAGTAAAAGTAGAGCCTTTGCTAGGCGCTGTTTATGTCCAAGTAGTTTATGGGTTCTAAAAGCTAGAACACCATCTGTTAACAAAAAAACCCGCATCATAACGATGCGGGTTTTTTTATTTCTGTTTACCTCTCAAGTTTATCTAAACAATGAGCGAATACCTGGATGCTCTATCTGAATGATCTTGAATGGAAAAAAGGAATATCATTTCGAGCCTTGTCATCTTATTCAGCGTAGCCTTCTAAAGATTGCCGCGCTCCGTTCGTACCCCATTTGCTATCGTCTACTTCTTCTTTAGACCTGATATTATAGAAGAAAAACTCTTAACTCCATTTTAAGGCGCTACTTGTTGTGCAAATTTAAAGTGTCCACCTTCGATCTTTAAAACCACTGCGCCTTTGCGCGCATTTCGGTTCTCGTCGATGGTAATCTTGCCAGATACACTCGGGAAATCACTTGTCTTAGCAAGCTGATCGCGAATGGCTTTGGAATCAATGCTTCCAGCACGGCGAATGGCATCGAACAAAAGATTAGCCGTATCGTAACCCAATACCCCTGACGAATCCAAAACTTCACCGGGATAACTCTGTTTATATTTTCGAAGAAACTCTTGCACTTCTGGTCGAGGATCATCTGGATGACAATGGGTGCTGAAATAAGCTCCCTCAACTGCTTTCCCCCCATTTTTTATTGTCACCTCGGAATCCCAACCATCACCCCCTAAAATAGGCATGGTCATTTCTAATTCGCGCATTTGCCGAGCAATGAGAGCGCACTCTGTATAATATCCTGGTACAAAGACGGTTTCTGGCCGCGCTACACGAATATTGGTAAGTTGCGGTTTAAACTCTACATCACCAGCTTGGAAATTTTCTTCTGCTACAATTTTGCCTCCTAACCGGATAAAACTTTCCTTAAAAAACCTAGTAAGCCCTACACTGTAATCGCTCTTTCGGTCGGTTAAGATAGCTGCAGATCGAAGTTTAAGGGTATTAAAGGCGAACTTGGCCATCACATCTCCCTGATAAGGATCGATAAAACAGGCTCGGAAAATATAATCACCTTTTTGGGTTACCTCCGGATTCGTCGCAGAGGGAGAAATCATGGGAATTTTATGCTCTTGAGCAATAGGGGCCGCAGCAATACTGCATGAACTTAAAGTTTCCCCAATCACAGCGACCACATGATCACGTTGGATAAGCTTTAACATAACAGTAACAGCTTGCTCTGGCTTTCCCTGGGTATCTTCCGCAACAATACGAACTTTTTTTCCCAATAACCCGCCTGTGGCATTGAGTTCTTGGATAGCTAGGGTAACCCCTTTGTGAATCCCTTGACCTAAAACTGCCGTAGAACCCGTAAGGGGTCCATATTCACCAATAATAATTTCGTCAGCTGCCTGGCTGCTTGTCGGTTTTCCGCTACCCGCTGGACCATTTTCTGGTTTTTTACAGCCAACAGATACAAAAATTGTTAAAATTGTTAGCCAATGTAAAATATTTTTCATAATGAAGTAGATTTAGGTTCAAAGAAATCTGTCATTGCGAGCGAAGCGAAGCAATCTCAAAATCATCTTCTACACCCTCTACCGGCTAATTCCGCGTTCGCTTTTTTCAACAAAACTGCAGAGGTGGATTAGTTCGGGCGAGACGGGTAATTCCTTACGAATCTTCACTACTGCATCGCCAATATTAAGACCGCTCTCCCGGTAAAGCAGTTTAAAGGCGCTTCGCAAATGTTTCTGGATAGTTTCGGAAACATCGTGACGCTCTAGCCCCACCTTATTTGTGGTACGCACTTCTGCAGGATTACCATCTGCCATCATAAATGGTGGAATATCTTGGACCACCTTGGAACATCCGCCTGTAATCGCCATTTTCCCAATTCGACAAAACTGGTGCACTGCCGTAAGACCTCCAATCACAGCATGATCTTCAATCACTACATGCCCAGCAAAAGTGCCGCAATTTGATACCACAATATGATTTCCAAGAACACAATCATGCGCAATATGGGCATAGGCCAGGATCGTGTTGTGGTTGCCAACAATGGTTTTATCCCCCTTCCCCGTCGCACGATTAATGGTTACATATTCACGAAAAACATTGTCAGCGCCAATCACTAGATGGGTAGGCTCCCCCTTATATTTAAGGTCTTGGGTCTTCTGGCCGATGGAACAAAATGGAAAAAATTGGTTATTTTTCCCAATGCGGGTTGAACCTTCTATCACCACATGCGATTGAAGCTGGCAGCCTTCGCCTAAAACCACACCACCGCCAATCACGCAATAAGGCCCGATCTCACAATTCTCCGGCACCTCTGCATTACGATGAATGATGGCAGTTTTGTGAATCATTGATTTTTTTACACAGAGAGAAAAAATAGCTTTTATCTCTGCGTGCTCTGCGGGATATTTTCTTTTTCACTAACTTTCTGTTTCCCGGTCCATAATGGAAAACATCAGTTCAGCTTCGCTGACAATTTCGTTCTCTACCAAAATACGGCCTTGTGCCCGTCCTATTTTATTAGCCCGCGCTTTGGTAAGTTCTACTTCGATAAAAAGAGTGTCCCCAGGGAAAACAGGCTTACGAAACTTCACCTTATCGGCGCTCATAAAATAAGCAATCTTACCAGCGCTTTCACCTTTCTTAAGCATTAAAATACCAGCTGCTTGAGCCATCGCTTCTACTTGGAGAACCCCTGGCATCACGGGATGACCTGGAAAATGCCCTTGGAAATAAGGTTCGTTAATCGTTACATTCTTTAGCCCAACAATCGAGGTTTCTTCCATTTTCAGAATGCGATCCACCATAATGAATGGATAACGATGCGGCAATGTATTGAGCAACTCTTCCGTATCCATTTGCTCATAAGTAGCGCCTTCCGCCAAATATTTTTTTGCGCCACGCTTCTTTTTAACGACTGCAAAGAGCTTCTTTGTTAATGCAACATTAGCCGCGTGACCTGGCCGCACCGCAATAATGTGACCCTGGATCGGTTGACCCAAGAGCGTGATATCACCTAAAATATCTAAGATTTTATGGCGGACAAATTCATCGCGAAATCGCAATGTCTCTTTGCTTAAAATCTCATCATCTTTAATCACTACTGCGCACTCCAAGCTACCTCCTTTAATCAAACCAGCATCCATCAAGGGTTTCACCTCTTCGTAAAAACAAAAGGTGCGGGCCGATGCCAGTTCCTTAGCAAAAACTCCATCATCAAGATCCAGAGAAAGATGTTGGCTTTCCAAACGTTGATTAGGGAATTGAATGGTGCAAGAAATCCGAAGTTTATCAGAAGGTAAAATGACCATCGAAGTGCCATCGTGTTGATAAAAAACAGGCGCTTCTGGTATAAAAATATTGCGTTTGGCATTCAAGTTTTCTGTGCCCGCATTAGCCAAGGCTGCAACAAATTCACGTGCGCTGCCATCCATGATAGGTGGTTCAGCCCCTTCGAGTTCGACCAAACAATTATCAATCCCTGTGCCTGCCAAAGCAGCAAGAATATGTTCGACGGTATACACCGTTACATTACTTTGTTCCAAAGTAGTTCCACGCTGGGTTTCTTTAACATTTTCAACCAGAG
>CAZNSF010000132.1:0-6980 GCA_964575565.1 uncultured Verrucomicrobiota bacterium
AAAATAGCCAAATCATCCGAAGAGAACTTTTTAAGCATTAATAAAATTGCTAGTCCACAGGAACGTCGTTACTTGGAAACAGCCAATCTCTTTGCTCTTGCACTAGCGAATCGAAAATATGAGGAGGCTTACAATCTCCTCTCAAGCCATGGCAAAGCCAGAATGTCGCTCAATCAGTTCCTGCCAGATCATGACGAAACAAAGTTTCAACAAAACGAAACGAACCCCTTTCAGGATGTAACCGTTGAACAATTCATTGAACTTATCAAGAAAGTCGAGGATGAATATGGATTACCTCGTTCTGTAAAAAGTCTTTCGATATTTTCGACTGATCCGGATGTGCTAAACCGCCGTAAAAAGGAGGAGTTTGGTGCTGTAGATTCTCTCTTTGCAATTGGCGCCATGCCGGATTCTATCCCTGCAGATATTCGATGTGCGAGTTTGCGCGGACAAATCCTTACCCAACTCTCCTCCGATCAACTTGCCAAGGTTGCTAAGGAAGAAAATACTACTGTGGAAGAACTACAGGAAAATCCTGATTTTTCTACCTACTTTACCATCAAACTTGTTTTGGTTGAGGAAGAAGGACAACTCAAAGTCGGTTATTTCGAATTTCTGCCTCCTTCTATGCTAGATTAGCTATCTCGCGGAGGTTTGGAGGAATCACAAATTCAAGTTTACTGCTAACTAGTCACATCTCTGCGATTAGAGGAATCCAGATAGACAAATCGGTTGCTAATCAACACATGCTTGGATATAAACTTCCTTTTAAGAGGCTTTAAATCCACGGTAGCTCAGCGGTAGAGCAGTCGGCTGTTAACCGATTGGTCGTAGGTTCGAATCCTACCCGTGGAGCCACCTATTATGCAAAAGGGTTATGTTCTTCTTCTTCTTTGACAGTGGTCACCGGACCGTGACCTGGAAGAAGAAGAGTATCGGGGGGGAGCGTGAGAAGTTTGGTTTGAACATTAGTACGCAGGCGTGAGTAAGAGACGGCGCCACCTCCCATGGAACCAGCAAAGAGCGCATCGCCAACTACTGCTATAGGAGCCTTCCAAGTTGATGGACCCGTAAAAATATACGAAAGATGACCTACGCTATGTCCATCGGTAAGTAACGCTTTGCCTCTTAAATTCCCAACTTCGATTTTAGCACCTTCCTCAATCAAAGTGGCATTGGCAACTGATTCGCCCCTAGGTGCGAAAAGATGAGGATGATAGGTTTCCATTACTTCTTCTAACACAGCGATATGATCGCCATGGGCATGGGTAATGCATAGTGTTGAAAGTTTTAAATTTTCTTTCTCAATGATTTTTCGAATGGGCACCAGATCGGTACCTGTATCGAAGAGAATCGCTAAACGAGAGATAATATCCCAAACAAGATAACTATTAACGATGATATCCATGTAGTGTGTAGATATTTGAGCAATACCTGGCCAACGAGAAGTATCAAATGATTTGGGCTTATAACGTTGAAAAGCTAGGTCGAGAAATGGTTTGGGACGCAATCCCACCGCAATAGCTAATCGCCTAAGAGTATCTACGGATGGGAGTTCTCCGGTCAAAATGGATTTTAATTTAGCAGGAGTGATATTGGCAGAGGGCGCAAGGTTTTTATCATCAACGCCAGTACCCCGGATGGCTTTACCAAGCACATCAACCCATGTATCTTCCAGTAAAAGTGGCTCGGGTATAAGTGGCATATGCTCTTAGGAGTTAAGAGCATTAAATTATAATAATAAAGAACTGAAAGTTGAAAGTTGAAAGTTGTAGCCCCAATGAGGTTTACTTGAAGGTATGACACAAGACCAAGCATTTCGTTCGCTCGATTCATTTGCGGTAAGCATTCCGCGTCTTTATCCAAAACCTGTTCTTGATTATCGAGGCCGAACCATTAGCGCTGAATCCGTACAAAAATATCTTGAGAAAGAAAAGAACCGTCTTGTTGAAACTGTCGAAATGTTGCCTGCGCCCTCTCATCGTGGAGCGCGCCTTCTTGATATTGGAACGGCGTATGGATTTCTTACAGCTCTTCTAAAGGCAGATGGAATGTGGCGATGCGAAGGATTAGAATTAGTAGAAAACATTCCTATTTACTGCGCTTTTGCAAAGAAACACGAAATCCCCATCCATCAAGGAAAACTGGGAGCCACGCCCCTGCCTTTTTCGGATGGAAGTTTTGATGCGATTATTCTTTCCGAAGTATTGGAACATTTAAGACTTTCGCCGCTGCTTATTTTCCGAGAATTAAAACGACTGCTTACCAAAGACGGTTTTTTGGTGGTGACCACTCCGAATGTAGCGCGGCTAACCAATATTTTAAAATTATTGTTAGGCCGAAATCCTGTGGAACCTTTTCCGAACGATGTTGTTTCTGAAAATGTTACCGAATATTTAACCCACGTTCGTGAGTATACAATGCAAGAGGTATGCGATCTCCTTGGGAGTTATGGTTTTACGATTTGCCAAGCGCGCTATAGCAATTGTATGGAACGCCATCGTCTTCATGGTTGGCTTACCGCCCTGGTTCCACCTTGGCGCGGGAATTTGATAGTTTTAGCCCAGAAAAGTTAAGAATTACTAAAAGCCACTGATGAAACACGGATTGAATATGGATGGTGATCAAATCTAAGTTCTGAAGTAGAGCTCACGAAACACACTAAAAGACACGAAAGGAGAAAACTTTAGAGTTCTTCGAGTATTTAGCGGGTTAATTTTTCAGATTAAAAGATCATGAAAATTTGTTTTCTACTTAGCACATTTGCTTACGATGGTATTAAACGTTCCGTTGTCCATTTTGCTAACGAAATACAAGAGATGGGGCACGAGGTGTGGTTGGGTGTGCTCCACGATTGGCCGGGCAAAGTCAGCTTGCGTTCAGAACTGCGTCTACCCGAAAACCGAATTATTTCTTGGGATGGTTTAGGACAAGGAAAACGAGAATGGGCGATCTATCAGTTTTTCCGCAAGCAACGCTTCGATGTAGTCCATGCCAATACGATTAAGATGAATCATTTGGGACGATGGATGGCATTTTTTGCTAGAGTACCTTGTGTTATTGCTTCGGAAGATAACCTTTGCCTTAACCGTTCATGGAAAACTCGCATAGAGGACCGTCTTTTGTCACACCTTTGTCATGGAGTAGTAATGATTTCTAAGTCGGTTGCACAATCATTTTTTGAAGTAGAAAAATTACAACCCCAAAAAGTACATGTAGTTTACTATGGTTTACCGATTGGTAGCATTCGATCACATTGCCGTGCTTCTACAGAATTAGAAGCTAAACGAAAGGAATTAGGAATTCCTATAGGTCCTACTGTTGTTTGCGCAGCGCGTCTCCATTTTTCAAAATCGCTAGATACCCTCATTCGCGCAGCGCGTGAGGTGGTTGATCGACTGCCTGCCGCACAATTTTTATTAGCAGGTGATGGTGAGGAACGTAGCAATCTCGAATCGCTTCGCGATCAACTAAAGCTACAAAATCATTTTCATTTGATTGGCGCACGGGATGATATTTACGATATCTTACAATTAGCTAATGTGGTTACTCTTTGTTCTTTATGGGAGGGACTTGGCTTTTCCTTGTTAGAGGCTATGGTCTTTGAAAAACCGCTAGTAGGCACAGATGTTTCTGGTATTAACGAAATTATCGAACACAACCGTAATGGACTTTTGGTTCAAAAGGAATCGCCCTTAAAACTTGCAGAAGCGCTTTACCGGATACTTACCGATTCTAAACTAGCCCAACAGATGGGGAACGAAAGTCAGGCCGTGCTTACCGAACGATTTGATGTAACTAGCAATGCCCAAAAGCTTATGGAACTTTATCAAAAGATTGCTTGTCGGTAGTGATTTTTAGAAAAAAGAAAGAGCTAAGCAGTAGTCTTGGGTCCTCGGCATTTTAGCAAATCTCCTTGCATAGACCTAAGATTACGAGATTCTTACTTATCAGTATAAGCAAAATAGTTTCGAATAAATGTCACAAAAGGGCTGATTTAAACCATATCTAGGTAAAGGCATGGTTTTTATTAAAATTAAAACAATTCATAAAAGGAAAGCATGATGAGGAAGTATTTATTTACGAAGAAGATATTTTTAGGATTTGGGAAGTGTTTACAAATGATCGCCTGCTTGGGGTTAATAGTGCCAACGGGTTATGGTCAATATCCGAGCGGCGGCGGGACGACGACTGGGAGTGGAAGCACAACAACTGGAACTGGGACAAGCACGAGAGTGATCCCATCCTTTCCAACGGATACGATAGTTAGGAGTGATGGTGCTGGGTATATGCCAGCATCATTTGGGGTAACGGATAGCGGGGGTGTGAGCGGGGTAATTCCGATTGGGTTACCGCCTGGGCGTAATGGGATGGCTCCAAGTTTATCGTTGGTCTACAATTCGAGCGGCGGCAATGGGTTATGCGGAGTGGGTTGGGGGTTAAGCGGGTTTTCCGAGATTACGCGGGCTGGGAAGATTCCTGCGAGTGAAGGGGTACGGGATGGTGTAAATTTTAATAGCACAGATAGTTATGAATTAGACGGGAGGAGGTTAGTGGAGATAGGCGCATTTGGGCATAGTACAGTGGGAGGCGGAGGCGGGTTGGGCGGTGAATTTGAGTATCGAACGGAGAATGATATATTTGCGCGGATCATCGCGGTGAGGGATGGGAATGGGGATCCTATTGGTTGGAAGGTATGGGCGAGGGATGGGAGGGTGATGGAGTATGAAGGGGTGACAGTAGCACAGCATCAAGTAAACACTGGGTGGTTAAATGGTCCTGGGGATTATCCGAAGGTTGGGGATGTGCGGGTGGCATGGGTATGCACGAAGGAGAGTGATCGATCTGGCAATTATATCAAATACACATGGGATAAGCCTCCCAATTTTCCTCAAAGCGATAGTTATCCCTTTGGAGTGACGTTACGTCCGAAGAAGGTGGAGTGGACGTTTTCAGATACAGACGGGTCGAGCGGTCAGAGGGCAGTGATCATCAATTATGAGGATCGAACGGATCGGATATTTGGTTATGAGAATGGGGTGCGGATGGAGATACCTTCGAGGATCAAGTCGTTGGATATTTATGCGCCGCCTGCGCCTGGAGCTTTCAATGTAAAGATAGGCAGTTATGAATTGGTCTATGAGGTTACGGTGGATGGTATTTTAAAGAAGGAGAGTATAGGGACTGGGAGGAGCTTATTAAGGTCGGTGCGTCATTTGGATAAGGATGGAGTAAGTTTATGGGCGAAGCAATTTGAGTGGGTGGAGGGAGATTCGGATACCCAAGCGCATTTTACTGTGGTGGAGAAGGATGTGGGGTTAGATGGGTGTGATGCGTACTATCTAAACTTTGGAGAAGATTTCTGTCAGACAATAGGTCAGGCGCCTGCTCCTCATCCACGTCCGGACACAAATTTTGTGGTGGCGGATGTGAATGATGATGGGATGGATGATTTATTGTTTCGGAGGCTTTATCGGTATCGAGATGGGGAAGTGCCGAATCTGCTAGGTTCGGAGTATGGTTATGCGGAATTACTTTTATCTGAGAAGGGCAATGCGTTAGGGAAACATATCGAGCATCCGTTTGCTGGGATTGTATCTTCTTCGGAAGGTAATCCGACGGGTGAGAATATTTTTTTAAGTGAGACGCATACGGTGAGGTTAAATGGCGGGGATGGGGTGGAGATTTTCACGAAAGTGCCTGGATATGGTTACACGCCTTTTAAGTGGAATGGGGATACGAATCTTTTTGAGGTATCGAATCAAGTGATGCCGTCGTTAAGTAAGAAGTTCATGGGTTTTGTGGATATCAATGGGGATGGGTTAGCGGATATCTTATCGGCGGATCAATTTGGCGGTAATGCTTATTATTTTAGTATTCGGTTAAATACGAATGGGGGTTGGGGAGCTCCTGACAATTGCGGTCCGGTATATGATGAAGAGGCCAGGGGAATGAGAACGGTGATGACGGATTACAATGGGGATGGGCGGATGGATGTGTTAAAAAACACAGTATTTGCTGAATCGATTACTGGGATTCGTTTAGATGATAATCCGCCAGCGAATGTAGGAGTGGGGGTAGAAAATTTTAATAACGGTGCAGGGCCCTTTTTGAAGTATCAATCTGTTTTAATAGATCTCAATGGGGATGGGTTAGCGGACAATGTGATTCCTGCCGATCCGAATGCTCCGGGTGATCTTGAGGTACAACCGCCTGCTCAACCGGTGGTGAAGTGGAATACGGGATTAGGTTTTACAGCGCCTGAAACTCTTGCTGCAGGGCCGGAGAGGCATTGTGACTTGCCGTATACGGACAAGATCTTTCATCAGAATGATGATCAAGATGGCACGGAGATCGAGATTGATGGAGGGATACGAGCAGGTGATTTCAATGGGGATGGGTTAGAGGATCTGGTGGTTTTAAGGACTGCGGAGTGCAGTGATCCTGGATTAAGCATTTATTTTTCGACTGGGAATGGGTTTAAGAAGGTGCATGTGGATGAAGCGGATCAACCGAATAGCTATCTGATGGTTCATGGGATCCAAGGCTGTAATTATTTTCGGTTAGGAGATTTCAATGGGGATGGGTTAACGGACATCGTGTTGTTAGCTGCTCAAGTAGATAGTAATAACCAAACGGTTGGGGCAAAGTTTCGGATGTTGTTACAGCATGGGGAGATGGAGATAGATAAGGTGGTGGCGGTTTCCAATGAGAAGGATCCACAACCAACGGATGTGTTTCATTATGATCGTGTTTTAGCGGATGCGCCTTTCCAGACAGAGGCTGTGGAATATCCTTTAGAGAGGCTAAAGCATGGGTTTACAGTAGCCAGAGTGCATGAGATATGGCCTGGACAAGATTTTTATGATGAGAACGGGGTAAACGGGTATCGAGCGCTTCAATATTCATGGGATGATCCGGTGATGGATGTTCGGGGCCGAGGTTTTCTTGGGTTTGGCACCCAGAGGGTAGAAGATCCG
>CAZNSF010000133.1:0-6438 GCA_964575565.1 uncultured Verrucomicrobiota bacterium
CTAGAAGAGTCTAAAAATTAGAATTCCAGGAGTCAGAAGATCTTACTAGGCAAGTCCGAATTCTATCTTCTTCGGGCGGCCCCGGCACATCGTGACCCACCCTTGTCCAAGGATGAAGAGACTCTAAAGGAGTAGGGTGAAGCAAGAAGATTCTAGGAGAGATCTTTGGGGCTTTGAGAGCCAGAAGGTCTGCTGGGTTTTTATTTCCTCGGCTTCGATTTTTGCGAGCCACGTTATACCAGAGCTGATAGGTGGCAGCTTTGGCAAATAAGTTTGGCGGAACGTCTCCAAGCTATGGAGCTTCTTTGGAGTTCGATTGCGAGTGTTCCAGAGGATCTACAATCTCCCAATTGGCATGGTGATATTCTTGCAAAGCGCCTCGCAAAGGTTAAAGCCGGTCAAGGTCATTTTCTTACTATTCCAAAACTTAAAGATCGCCTTGGCAAGTGTCGTGCATGAGGAAGATCGTTGTCCTTGATGAGGCCGCCGAAGATATTGAACGTGCAAGAGAATTTTACGACTCCCAACAACTTTGCGCCACTAATCAAGTTCGTAATTCCGGCCATAAAGGAATCGATCATCACAAAGATCCTAGCGGTTGAATCTGCTTTTTGGCCAGTTCGAGCACATCGCTTTTAAATGCCGCCATTCCTCGAATGAGTATTTCGGATTCTGATCTAATTACAATCTCTGGCCGCGCAGCCCGAAGTCTTTTTATAGCATCTTCAGCATCTATTGCCTCCCCGGATAAGAGTAACCACGTTCCTGCCACCGCGGCGGTACGTGAATAGCCCGCTTTGCAATGGATGTACACGACCCCGTTTTTAGAATGAAGGCTGATAAAACTGATTGCATCATCTACTTGCTCTTTCGAAGGAGAGGTAAGGTCAAGCAATGGGATATTATGATAAGTTACGCTTAAGAAAGGCATTACCTCATCAAACTCGTTCGTAAGATCAAGAACAGCCGTAACACCTTGATTAATAGCTTCCACAGCTTCATCTGAAGACAATCTACGACCAATCCAAACATTCGAGGTCAATCGATCCCACGGGCGAGCTTGCTGCGCATAATAGAGGAGTGAAAGCTTTTGCCCAAATAATATTGGAGCTAGGAGCAACTTCGAGAACCAAGTTATTTTTCCATTTCGCTTTTGCAGTAACAATGGTCGTTCCACCCAATAAGCCAAGGCTGTGAATACAAGGCTCAGAGCAGGCCAAAAAAATACACTGAACCATCCACCGCAAAACCAGGCAATACCGAAGAATACTAATGATGCTGTCGCATAATATAACCCAATCCGATGCGAATGACGGAGCTGTAGAACCAGATTTTCCGGTTGCGGAAAAAGCGCAAAGCATAGGACAGCAAGAAAAAAGCCGCCAATCAGGTCGATGAAGTGATGCTGGAAGGTGAACAAGGTTGAGAGAGCACTCAAGGCAAACCAACTTAAAAGCAGTCTGCGCAATAGGCCTCTTGTATGACGACTAAAATGCTCGGCAAGGATACAGCTCAAGACGATATGTAGCGATGGCAGTTGATTGTAAGGCTTATCCATGGTCAGGAAGTGAGAAAATATCCAACCTAACACGCCATCAACATGAGGTTTTATAAATGTACACTTCAATGGGAAAAGTAGAAAGCATGTACCGGAAAAGAGGATCGCAAAAACGATGCGTTTTTCTAAGGCCCTCTTTTCTCCTCGGCTCTTACAGTAAAATGGCGAAGCGACAAAGAATAAGTCGAGCGACATGTAAGGGAGTATCATCCAGGGTATAAATGGAAGGTGTTTTTCCCATGAAAAACAAATGACTCCTATGTCCGAGCGCATTGCGCTAATAGAGTTTGTTGCCCCATAAACAAGTATGAAAACCATGGAAAGAAAAAAGGAGCTTCTGGCCGATGCACCTCGACCTACTGGTTCTGAGAAGAGAATATGTTTTGCCATTATCAGAGCCAATGTTATTATGGATTTTACTTTTAAAGCAAATTCTCACAAGGATGCACTCAATGAAATACAAAACTGAAATAACAATATGGTGGACCTTCATCTTACTCACGTCCTTCCTAAGCGCAAGTGAACTTGTTACAAACCAACAAACTGAGGAAGCAGACCACCAGCAACTCAGAGCAATGAAGGCTATCTACGAAAAAGCGGTTAATGAAAATAATTTGGAATTGCTAAGGCCAATGATTCGCGAAGATTTCTCGTTTGTGACGTTCACTGACTCCGAGTTCGATCGGAAGCGTGACAATTTTGAAAAATTCAAAAAGGATTGGAATGAAACTCGAGAGAAGCTTCTGCAAGGCGGCAGCTACACGGTTGAGTTATTACCTGAACGGAGTTTAATTTTGAACAATGTAGCTATTGCACGAGGTGACTCCCAAAATATCATCAAGCGTGGCGATGGCAAACAGTTCTCATTTTCCGCTAAATGGACTGCGATCTGTATTAAAGAGGAAGGAATATGGAAAGTGTTGCGCGGTCATAATTCGCTCAACCCATTTGACAACCCTCTTTTAAAAGACGGCGTGCAAAGCATGTTGATGAAAACAGCGGCGGTGGCTGGGCTTGCCGGCTTAGCAATTGGAACGCTGGCGACGTGGATTCTTATGCGAAGAAAAAGTTTCTCTCCAAAGCCGAATTAGCCTGGTTCAACTTTTGAGATGAAAAGAACGGCCATGGAAAGCGAGTCAGCTTTTTCTACTTTTGACGGCGCATCTCTCGCATATCGCTATTGGCCGCCCTCAGGTAAAAATACCGGAGCTGTAATTTTCATTCATCGCGGCCATGAACACTCTGGAAGAATCGGACCGCTCGTAGAGAAACTCGGCCTGCAAGAAATGTCCTGTTTTGCATACGATCTAAGAGGACATGGAAAGTCTCCAGCTAAGAATGGAACAGATCCTACAATGGATGCTTTAGTGAAGGACCTGCAATGTTTCGTCGATCATCTTCGTTTGCATCATTCCGTCATGGAAGAAACAATTTGGGTAGTTGCGAATAGTTTGAGCTCAGTCATTGCTTGTGCATGGGTTTTGGATTGCGCGCCTAGAATCCGAGGTCTCATCTTGGCCGCGCCTGCGTTCAAGATTCGACTCTATGTTCCTTTGGCATTGTCCATTTTGCGCCTTGCTACCCGATTGGCCCCACGCTTCGAAGTGAAAAGCTATGTTCGCTCTCGAATGTTAACACATGATCCCGAGCAAGCGCAGCTTTACGATAATGATCCACTAATTACTCGAGGAGTTTCAGCCCGATTGTTAATTGATCTTTTCGATACCGCTAAGAGAGTTATTCAATGCGCGAGGTTCATTCATGTGCCTGTGTTAATCTTAAGCGCTCAAAAGGACTGGGTGGTCTCAAATTCTGCGCAGAAACAATTCTTTTCAGCATTATCTCAATCACCCGCGAGTGCATTGAGTCGTTTCGTTGAATTAAAAAACTTTTTCCATGCTGTTTTGTTCGAAAAATCACGTGAAGAGGCTTTCTCTCAGATTCGGGATTTTCTTAAATTGACAGCAAGCCAAATCAAGATGGAGTCTCCGCAAAGCATTTTGCTTGAATTGCAAAAACCGTCGTTTGGAGAGAAGTTATTCTTTGGTTTGCAACGGGCAAGCATGACAACTCTTGGACGGAGATTGAGCACCGGAATTGAGCTCGGCCATCGCACTGGCTATAGCTCGGGAGAGACGCTCGACTATGTTTACAGGAATGTCGCGCATGGCCTAGGACCCTTTGGCCGTGCGATCGATCGCGGTTATTTAGACGCTATCGGATGGCGCGGCGTTCGTGAGCGTCGAATCGCCCTTGAAACTCTCCTTGATAAAATCATCAACAACAAACTCGCGAAAGACGGCCGAGTTGTCATTATGGATCTTGCCTGCGGCGGAGGGCGCTACTTACTGTCGATACTTGCCAGGTTTAAAAAGCAGGCAGTCAAAATTATTTTGGCTGATCGCGAAAATGAAACTTTAGAGCTCACACGCGAACTGGCAAAAGAAATGGGACTGAATAAGCAAGTGATTTTTCATACGAGCGACATCTATCGGCCCGAAACCTGGCTGAAAGGTGATGAACCACCGGACATAATGATCACCTCTGGGATCTACGAACTCCGCACGGATTTGCAGCCAATCGCAGAGTCCATCTCCGCAATTCATAAGCATCTACGAACAAACGGCTATTACATTTACACAAATCAACCTTGGCATCCTAAGCTCAAGATGATCGCGGCCACGCTTCATCATCGTCGTGGCGAACAATGGCGGATGAACTATCGCCCGCAATATCTCTTGGATTCCCTTGTCCGTGAGGCAGGGTTTGAAAAGGAAGGGACTATCGCCTGTGTGCAGGGCATTTTCACTGTTAATTGGGCGCGCAAGCCTTAAGGAAATCAGATACGCCCTATCAATTTTATCCAGCTTCAAGTTTATTCGCCAGCCGTAAGGTTCGACGGATACAAGTGATGAGAGCTCCGAAATTGATGACCACTAAAGCCCAGAAGAGAAAGGTTGGCTTCGCTTCAAAAAATATTTGGCCTGCCGTCGCCAGCGAACCGACTGTGAGCAAAAACATCCGGTGAGGTTTGGCCATGGGTCCGCAAAAGTCTTGTTTTAAACCTTGAGAACTTCCAAGTGTTCGGAGGTATGCCGTCATCAACGAAAGACAGGCGGCACTCCATCCCAAAACGGCGCCCCATGGGGTTTCATTACATGCAAAGCCTGCTGCGACTAAGAACAAAACATCAGCGATACGATCTGGAATTTCATTATAAAGTTCGCCTACCTTAGAACTTTTTCCACCTTCCACGGCAATCATGCCATCGAGCATATTGCAAAGGAGCCTCGATTGAATACAGATGGCACATCCGATAAAGCAAAATGCTTGAGTCGTACCTATTGCATCTCGTGAAAACCAGAACAGCATCGCTCCAAAAGCGGCAAAAAAAAGACTAAGGAGAGAAACTTGATTGGGCGTAATCTTCGTGCCTGCCAACATGAGGCTTAACGCCTTTGCCCACTTAGCCGAACGAATCTCGAGCGGTCGTCGATCGATGTTTATTCTATCGGGCTTGTTTTTTATCGCTTTCATGAGATGCAAAATATTGCATCTTCAGATATTGCATGTCACTTTCATTTGTTGGCATATATCGAAGGGCAGTCATAAATGAAGGTATTGCTAAGTTGTCCGAGGCCATTTTTCATCATATAGAGATTTTTCTTTTCCTAAAGCTTAAGCTGGCAGATGATATAAAAATTAAAATCACATTTGTTTTTTTAAGTGATAAGTTGATTTAGCGCTTTTTGATGAGTTTCGCCGAAAAGGCGCATCTTTGGAAGAGACCCTAAACTTTGCCAAGCTCCGGCCAAAAGCAGTTGATCAAGAAATGCTGTTTTAAAAGGTAATGTGTAATTTTACCCAACAAAAATAGCATCTTTAGGCCAGTTTTCTTTCATGATGCCGCCGTTCATATTCACCATCGGAATATAATTGCGTAACATACGAATGGGGGTCAAAACACGAATGGTTTTAATTTCTTCAATCGAATCTTGGCCGTGATTTTTTCGCAGCGACGGAATAATCTTGCCCTGAATATTCTACACAAAAACGGCAACATCCTTACCCTCGATCAACATCAGGAGAGATATATGCCCATCAATTTCCGCAATGTGACTTTCAAAAATAAGTTCCGTAAAAATACTGTGTACATTAGATTCGGTTTTAATTTCTTCGACGATCTGTTTCTTGGTTACCCCTAATCGGAATTTGATAATATAAAGATGTCTCGCTGTAAAATGGCCGGTACCTCCCTCCATCATATTTACCATGGTGTAATAAGAGAGCACACCTTCTTCTTCCAACCGCCTTCGCTTACGCGCCACGGTTTTGGAAGGAACTTTCGTTTTTTCCGAAATAGCGTGGTCACTTAAGCGCGGATCACGAATCAACATTCGGATAATCGAGCGTTCAGCATTATCAAATGTTTTCATAAAGCAAAAAAGTTATTTTTAATTTCCGTTGTGGGGCACATCGGGCTTTCCGTCATTCCGAGCATAGCGAGGAATCTCATGCTAAAACATGGGATTGCTTCGTCGTCCCTCGACATACCCGGGACTTCTCGCAACGACTGAATAGCTACAAAATATCCTTCCAAATCTCATTTTATAGAAGGCTGAAATTCTTCATTTTTTCTAAAAAAGTGCTTACTTTTAGCCATTTATTAGCTATATTTTGCCTAATTTTAGACAAAATGCAATCATGAATATTGGTTTACCCACGAAGGGTGCAACGTTGGGGCGTAATCTCCTCTGGCGGCCGGAATTTGAGCATGACTCTTGCGGGGTTGGCTTTGTAGCTAACATCTCTGGAAAACGTTCTACGCAACCTCTCCGGATGGCGATTAATTCTGTTTGTAACTTGATGCATCGCGGCGC
>CAZNSF010000134.1:0-6632 GCA_964575565.1 uncultured Verrucomicrobiota bacterium
TAGGATCTGTTTCTATGAAAGTTTTAGGTTTAGGTTTAGTTTTCTGAATAAGAGGAGGACGCTCGATTAAAACAAGGCGCGGTGGTTCTTTAAGCAACTTGGGTTTTTCAGTGAGCCAAGCGAGATGGAAAAATAGATTGCCGCTAAGAACAAACCAGAGAAATATTATATTCAATGCAACTGAAAGACCGATGGAGATAAAAAGGCGCCGCCAATACGAAGTCTCCGAATCAAACGAATCATATAAGGTCTCCATGGTTATTTAGCTAACGATAAATCTTCAGTCGTTATAATTCAAGTTTCCCTGAAAACTTTAAGGTAAGGGTAGTTCAAAAACTTTTATTCATGTTACTTCCCATTGACTATCTTGGCTGAATAGTTACGATAAAGAAAGCCCACAAATTAAACTAGTCTGCGTTTGAAAATTTTGGTGTTAAGCTTTTACATAATCCAAAAAGGAACCTCTTAAACCTATGATTAAGAAATACTCTCTATCAGCTATTTTCCCCGCGTTCGTTTTATTCATGATGGCATTACCATCTTTAGCATATGCACACCACGCCGAAATCATGAGAGATAAACCCCTTCTCCAAGGATTAAGCATGCCGATCCACGGACTTGATCATATGATGATTGCCGTTGCCGTGGGTCTTATTGCCACCCAAATCGGAGGAAGAGCATTATGGATGGTTCCTTTAACCTTTAGCTTCGCCATTTTAGCAGGCGGCCTCCTTAACCTTTTTGGTATTCCCATTCCGTTTGTGGAACAAGGAATTCTAGCATCGATTGTAGTTTTTGGCGCGTTACTGACTTGGAGAAAAAGCGTGTCCGTTGTATTCAGCCTATGTCTTGTTGGTATTTTCGCGGCTTTCCATGGAAATGTACTAATTCCTGTAGAAAGCAATATTGGGCATTTCCTTATTTTTGCTGCCGGTTGCTTTTTTTCCGCGCTTATTTTGCAAAGCTTAGGAATTATGTTCGGACTTCTTATTCGACGATTTCCTCAAGTTCCGCTCTATCGCTATGCGGGCTTTACAATGGTTGTATTAACTCCTGTGGTAAGTATGTTTCCGAAGGTTAATTCATTTTTGATTAACTTGCTCGAAGCCGGTCTTAAGTGATAGGTCCAATAGGCAGTAAGGATACCTTATGGCTTATAGCAATTCATCTTTGCTGCGATGTGTAAGTTTCTATTTTCAAAAAAAATTTATTCATTGCTTTCTTGTTGTCTTAGGAATGGTTGTACTGGTCCTATCAGTGGCAGGACAAGAAAAAGGATCGGGAGGGAAAATCAGCGAACGAGTTGCTTCCCTTCAAAAAATTGATGGCTATATTCCTCTTTATTGGGATGCAGACGGCGGCAGATTGTTAATGGAGATCTCGCGTTTTAATGCCGAATTTCTCTACCAAAATTGGTTGGCCACAGGCGTTGGAACACCCCAAACCTTGGGCGAAATAAATATTAACCTAGATCGAACCCAACCTGGTGATGGGCACCTCGTGTTTTTTGAACGGGTTGGGGCTAAGGTATTGATGATCGAGCCAAATCAATCGCACCGTGCTATTAGCGAAAATGTTGCGGAACGGCGTGCAGCTGAAGAATCTTTTGCACAATCAGTTCTATGGGGTTTTAAGGTTGAAATTTTGGAAGGCAAACGTGTGTTGGTAGATGCAACCTCATTTTTCTTGAGAGATGTGCATGGGGTTAGCGACTTACTTCAGCAGAAAAAACAAGGGCGCTATCGTGTTGATGAAAGTCGCAGTGTCATTTATATGCCCAAAACGAAAGGCTTTCCAAGAAATACAGAAGTGGAAACATTATTAACTCTTACTACAGATGATGAGGTCGGCCCATTTCTTGATAAAACCAAAGTGGCCCCTACACCCAAAGCCTTAACCATAAGAGAACACCATTCTTTTATTGAGTTGCCTGATTCCAACTATAAACCGCGCTGCCGGGATCCTCGTGTTGGAATTTTTGGCATCGAATTCAATGATTATGCTGCACCCATCACCGAACCTCTCGAAAAACATTGGTTACGACGTTTTCGGTTACAGAAAAAGGATCCTCGAGCCTCTCTTTCTGAACCAGTCAAACCTATTATCTACTATATAGATCGCGGTGTTCCAGAACCCATCCGCAGTGCCTTGATCGAAGGTACATCTTGGTGGAACGAAGCATTTGAAGCAGCAGGATTTAAAAATGCTTTTCAGGTAAAAATTTTACCGGAAGATGTTGATCTTATGGATGTGCGCTATAATACCATCACTTGGGTGCATCGCTCATTGGCATATGGCGGTGGCGGCTCAAGAGGTCTAACTATTTTCGATCCCCGTACCGGTGAAATTATAAAGGGACATGTGCTCCTTGAATCTTCGCGTGGACGTTACAATCATTTGATGTACACCGGCTTAGCAAAATTGGCAGGTGTAAATAATCCTGCCGATCATGATGATAGACAAAACTGTAATATCGATCTATTGCCTGAACTTGATTATTTAGGCGGCATGGATCCGGTGATTGATTCGATGGAAGTTATATTAGCCCGTCTTCGACAATTAGCCGCGCATGAGGTAGGCCATTCTCTAGGTATGGAGCACAATTTTGCTGCAAGCAGTTACGATGGTCGCGCTTCGGTGATGGATTATCCCGCGCCTTTCATTAAAATTAAAAAAGGTAAACTCGATTTCTCGAATGCTTACACAAAAGGCATTGGTTCTTATGATAAGTTCGCTATTCAGTATGCATATACTGAATTTCCACTGGATACGAGTGAACCCAAAGAATTGGAGCGAATCATCGAAGAAGGTATTGCCCATGGGATGTTGTATATTAACTACCCCAATACAAAACAAGTTGGCGTAGCACATCCCCTCGCGAACCATTGGGATAATGGCCGCGATCCAGTTGCCATGCTTCGCCATGAAATGGAAGTACGACAGATTGGACTTTCCCAATTTGGCCTTGCTAATATTCCAAATGGCACGCCTCTTTCGTCGCTCGAAGACAAATTGATCCCTCTCTATTTGCACCATCGCTTCCAACTAAAAGCGGCTATTAATTCTTTGGGTGGCGTTTACTATACCTATAGTGTGAAAACCAAAAACAAGCCTCTCCCAAAAACTTTTCGAGAAATAGTGCCTGCAGAAAAACAATGGGAAGCATTTGAGGCGGCCTTGGAAACAATTACCCCCGAAGTCTTGGTTCTTTCGCCACGCATTCTCGATCTAATCCCTCCACGCGCATACAGTTCGCCTACTCCAGTTTTAGAATTATTGAATAATCGGTATGCAGATCCAGTCTTCGACCCCCTTGCAGCAGCCATGATAGCTGCAGATTTAACAATTTCGGAAATCCTTGAAGAACACCGCGCAGCACGCCTCATAGAATTCCATGCTCTCAATCAAGAGAATCCTGATTTTCAAGATGTGGTAGATCGCTTGATTAAAAGTGTCTTGAGAACGAAATCCAAGGATATTTACACTATGGAAATTGCAAAGGCTGTACAAAGTGTAATGATTACTCGGCTGATGGATTTAGCTGCGAATACCGAAGCATTGCCTCAAGTACAAGCGATAGCTACCGAAGCGCTCCATCAATTAGTCAATGGGAAATACTCTTTCCCAGGTCAGGATCAAAAAGGTGCACTTGCTAATTATTGGCGTGCAAAACAAGAAGAGATTAAGCGTTTCCTAAACCGACCCGAAACACCTCGCAAACAAAAAGGTGTTGTTCCCATCCCCAATTAATTATTTAAATTAACAAATTATGTTCGATACGCTTTCCAACAAATTGCAGGATATTTTTAAAAACTTACGCGGGTACGGTAAGTTAAGCGAATCCAATATTGCGGAGGCATTGCGCGAGGTTCGGATTGCTTTACTCGAAGCCGATGTCAATTACGAGGTAGCGGTACAATTTATTTCTGATATCCAAAAAAAGGCATTAGGGCAAGAAGTGCTTCGCAGTGTTTCTCCAGGTCAACAGGTTGTTAAAATTATCCACGATGAACTTGTTACTCTATTAGGCAAAGTACAGGCACCCTTAAATCTTTCCGGATCTCCTGCAAAGATTTTGATGGTAGGACTTAATGGATCTGGTAAAACGACTACAGCTGGGAAACTTGCACGACTACTGGCCAGCCAGGGGCGTCAACCCTTGTTAGTGGCATGCGATGTCTATCGTCCAGCGGCCATTGAACAACTCAAAATTCTTGGAGACCAGTTGAATGTGCCTGTTTTTTCCTTAATCGGCGAAATGGATGTAGCCAAAATTGCCAGAGAATCCCTTCAGTTTGCCCAGCTTCAACAGCGTAATATTGTTCTTTTTGATACTGCAGGGAGATTCCAAATTGATGAGCCGCTTATGGAAGAACTCGTTTGTCTGAAGCAAACTGTAAATCCTCAAGAAATCTTGCTTATTGCCGATGCTGCTACAGGTCAAGAAGCAGCCAATGTAGCAAAAGTCTTTGATAGCAGAATTGGGCTAACCGGCTTTATTTTAACTAAGCTCGATGGAGATGCACGCGGCGGTGCAGCGCTTTCCATCCATTCGGTAACCCAAAAACCTATCAAATTTGTGGGTGTTGGCGAAAAACTGGAAAATCTTGAACCTTTTCATCCCGACCGTATTGCTTCCCGCATCCTTGGCATGGGAGATATTGTTACTCTTGTGGAGAAAGCCCAAGCTGTGGTCGACGAAGAAAAAACAGCTGTGCTTGAAAAGAAATTACGTGCCAATGAGTTTACGTTACAGGATTTTTTAGATCAACTAGCTGCCATGCGCCAAATGGGTCCTTTAGAAAATCTGCTTGCGATGCTTCCCGGTGCAGCTAGTATAAAGAACTTGGCCGTTAATGAAAAACAGGTGGTGGGCATCCAAGCAATCATCCAATCTATGACAGCCAAGGAACGCAAGCACCCAGAAATTTTAAATGGACGCCGCCGTTTGCGCATTGCCAAAGGCAGTGGAACGTCGGTAACCCAGGTAAATGATCTTTTAAAACGTTTTGGCATGATGCGTAAAATGATGAAAAATATGGGAAGCATGGGAAAAATGATTTCGCGGATGGGCGGGGTGCCATCGATGGGTCATTCTCCGATGACAAACCGCTTTTGAAAAATTTAAAAATCTTTAACAGAACACCTTTATGGCAGTAAGAATTCGATTAAAAAGAATGGGGGGATTAAATGATCCACATTTTCGCATTGTAGTAACCGATAAACGCAGTCCTCGCGATGGACGGTTTATCGAAGAAATTGGCACTTATAAACCCATGGTGAAAGACAGCAACTTCAAGATTAATCTTGAACGCGCAAATTATTGGATTTCTAAAGGTGCGAAACCCTCTGATACGGTGCGCAGCCTGATTAAAAAAATTTGTAAGACAAAGGCGAATGGATAAGATAAACTTTTTATGAAAGCATTTGTCGAATATGTGGTTAAAGCATTAGTGGATTTTCCGGACGAAGTAAATGTTCGCGAAGCGGAGGGGATACGTGTTACCGTCTATGAATTGCGACTCAATAAAAGTGATATCGGCAAAGTGATCGGTAAACAAGGAAGAACCATTCAATCCCTACGCACTCTTGTAAATAATGCTAGTTCCAAGGTTGGTAAGCGAGCAGTGGTTGAAATCATTGAAGATAAACCTTATGTAAAACCTTCCCAAGAGTCTTCTCCTCCCCAAGAGTCCTCTTCGCAACAACCTGAAGCGGCACCTTCAGAATCGTGATTCCAGTTTTTTAAAGTCGTCAGTTACAAATAGGTGGGCACTTTCCAAATAACCTCTTTGTTAAACCCAAAATTTGCATTAAATACGGAAGAAACGTTATTGGTGATTGCTTTTCAATAGAATCGGGAGAAGACCTTGTGAACAAAAAAGTGCACGCAAATTTTGCCAAAGGCCGAAAGCGTTCGGGGTTCAACCCCGCAGGTGCGGCCCCGCGGGCAGATTTTGCTAATGCAAAATCTGGGTTAAAGAGAGGCTATCTTTTTACCCTTTCATGAAAATTGATATTATCACTCTTTTTCCGAGAATGTTTGAAGGGCCGTTGGATGAAAGTATTTTGAAG
Source organism: uncultured Verrucomicrobiota bacterium (assembly GCA_964575565.1). Lineage (GTDB taxonomy): Bacteria > Verrucomicrobiota > Verrucomicrobiia > JABWAM01 > JABWAM01 > CAZNSF01. Next base: position 6,076 of record CAZNSF010000134.1, read on the forward strand.
CGCGCGCGCCAAAAAGGCCTTATCCGAATTACCATTCACAATTTACGTGATTACGCCGAAGGAAAACATCGTATTACGGATGATCGTCCTTTTGGAGGGGGGCCTGGGATGTTATTAAAACCTGAACCGATAGTTCGGTGTATCGAGGCATTACGCACAAAAGCTTCGCATGTAATCCTTTTGGCTGCACAAGGTAAAAGACTTCAGCAATCTACTTTTGAACGGTTATCTCACAAAAAACATCTCATTATTATCTGTGGACACTACGAAGGAGTCGATGATCGAGTAAGACAACTTGCTGTGGATGAAGAAATTTCCATTGGTGATTATGTATTAACCAATGGCGCATTACCTGCCATGGTGCTTACCGATGGGGTGGCACGTCTTCTGCCGGGAGTTTTAGGACACCAGGATTCAGCCAAAGAAGAATCTTTTAGCCAAGGACTTTTAGAGTACCCACAATACACTCGACCGTTAGAATTTCGAGAGTTGCGAGTTCCAGAAGTGTTGCTTTCCGGAAATCATCAAGAAATTGCCAAGTGGCGACATAAAATGAG
>CAZNSF010000135.1:0-6710 GCA_964575565.1 uncultured Verrucomicrobiota bacterium
TGGGGCAATACGAGCCGTTGCTGAAAAATACCAAGATTTTGGTGTTCTTCGATTCGATGCTCACATGGATCTGCGGCAGGCTTACGAAGGATTTACTTGGTCCCATGCTTCGATCATGTTCAATGTGCTGACCCGTATTCCACAGGTTAAAAAATTGGTTCAAGTAGGCATTCGCGATTTTTGTGAAGAAGAAATGAGTTTTTATCGTTCACAGGGGAGTCGCATGCAAATTTTCTTTGATACCCACCTTGCTAAAAGGAAATTCAAAGGAGACTTATGGGATAAAATCGCAAACGAAATTATTTCTAGTCTTCCTCAAAATATTTGGGTTTCTTTTGATATCGATGGATTAGATCCAAAGTTTTGTCCTCATACCGGAACTCCTGTTCCTGGCGGACTTGAATTTCAAGAAGCTAACTACCTTCTCTCTGCCATTGCCCAATCAGGACGTAAAATTGTTGGCTTTGATCTTAATGAAGTTTCTCCACATCCGAAGAAAGAGAATGAATGGGATGCTAATGTCGGCGCCCGCTTACTCTACAAACTTTCCGCTTGGACCCTTGTTAGCCAAGGGAAAGCAAAAATTCGTTCTTAACGCGCTGGTATAAATAGGCTTTATGGAAATAAACCCGGTTGTTTTGCAATTTGTGAATGGAAATACATTCTTTTATGGAATTGTTCTTTTCTTATTCACTTCACTTATGGCCTTCTTGCCTAAAAGAAAAATATTTTCTGGTTTATCAAGGTTTCTCACCTTTCTCGGCATTCTTGCTGTTCTCTTATCATCTACACCCTTGCCAATTTGGTTTTACGTTTTGTGGGGAAGTTCCATCGTCTGTTTTCTTTTCTATAAAGCACACTCTGGACTCGAGACAAACAAACAGCATGCCTATCATCTACCTCCAATAGTCGTAATTATAATTAGTCTTGTAGCAGCTCTTTGGGAATTACCTTACCACACTAAGCCTTCCATAAATACTACGCGTATTACTAGAATAATTGTTATTGCTGATTCTATTAGTGCTGGCATTGGAGATAAAACAACAACATGGCCGGTCATACTGAAGAAGAAATATTCCATCGACATTGTTGATCTATCTCTGCCCGGTGCAACCTTGGAATCAGCAATTACACAAGCAAAAGGCTTAATTTTTGGAAACTCTGATCGTTCGCTCATAATACTGGAAATTGGTGGGAACGATATGCTTGGCGAGACAAAGATCGATAAGTTTCAATATGGTTTTGATGAACTTCTTAAAGTGGTTTCCAAATCCACAAATAAAGTAGTCCTTTTGGAGCTACCACTGCCGCCATTCCACAATCATTATGGGAAAATTCAAAGAGAGCTTACAGCGAAATATCATACTGTACTAATTCCTAAGCATTATTTTACACAAGTCCTTGGCCACCCGGATGCAACAATGGATGGACTTCATTTATCCGAAACCGGTCACCATGCAATGGTACAAATGCTGGAAGAATTCATTGCGTTTCCAGAATTGGGACAAAGAGCAAAATAAACCTAATTAAACTAATCTATTGTACCATTGCGGGAATCTGACTACTGGCTTACATGCAAGAAATGGAAACGGCGAAAATAACTTCTATGCATACACATACACTTACTGGCCGTCATCTTATCAATGGCCAGTGGGTCCAATCAGGAAATGATCCTTTCAATGCAAGCACTCCGGTAACAGGCGCACCACTAGAACCAGTATTCCACAAAGCTACTAACGCTGAAGTGGATATGGCGTTGCAGGCCGCCGAAGCCGCATTTGTACAAACACGCGATTTATCGCCCATGCGTTGGGCCGAGTTGCTCGATGCCATTGCCCAGCGCATCATGGATTTAGGTGATCCACTTCTCCACCGTGCAAATACTGAAACGGGTTTGCCACTTCAGCGCCTTATTGCAGAACGTGGACGCACTTGTGGACAACTGAATCTTTTTGCCAATCTTGTACGTGAAGGCTCATGGGTAGATGCAGTCATTGATACTGCTAACCCACAACGCCAACCTGTACCCAAACCTGATGTGCGGCGCATGCTACGCGCGATTGGTCCGGTAGCTGTTTTCGGTGCTAGTAATTTTCCATTCGCCTTTGGTGCATGCGGAGGCGACACAGCCTCTGCCATTGCTGCTGGCAATCCCGTTGTGGTTAAGGCGCACACTGCCCACCCTGGCACCAACGAACTTTTCTCTGCTGCAGTCCTAGCCGCACTAAATGACTGTCATATGCCGTTGGGTCTATTTGCAATGTTACAAGGTCCCGGCACAACTGTCGGCACTGCACTAGTGAAACATCCCGCCACTCAAGCTGTCGGCTTTACTGGTTCGCGCCACGCTGGACGTCTTTTATTCGATCTCGCTGCTGCGCGTCCGAGTCCGATCCCCGTATATGCAGAAATGGGGAGCCTGAACCCACTTATCATTTTACCTGGCGCGTTAGCTGAACGCAGCGAAAAAATTGCCATAGGCCTTGCACAGTCCATTACCCTTGGCGTGGGCCAATTTTGCACTAAACCGGGTCTCATACTCGTATTGGATGGACCAGACACTACCACGTTCATTGGGCAATTAATTCAGCAGCTTGTTGCGGTGCCACCGGCAACCATGCTTGATAAAAAAATGCAACACGATTTTTGCGAAGTTACCACTCGCTTTACAAAAATCCCAGGCGTAAAGGCGCACCTTGTTAACCAACCATCTGGTTTTGCGAATATGGCTCCGCTATTATTCGAAGTAGACTCCACTATCTGGCGCCAGCAACCATCATTGCACGAGGAAGCTTTTGGTCCAGCAACGATTGTGATCCGTTGCCATGATACCACTGATCTGTGTACAACTATTGCTGCTGCTGGCGGTAACCTTACCGGTACACTTCATGTCGGCGCAACGGATCATTCCAACGATGTTCGTACGATCGCCAGTTTTATCGAACAACACGTCGGCCGTGTTATCTTTGATGGTTTTCCGACTGGTGTCGAAGTCTGTCACGCAATGGTTCACGCGGGCCCGTACCCTGCCACCACCATTCCTCTAGCAACCTCTGTGGGAACACTGGCTATTCTTCGCTTTGCTCGTCCAATTGCTTACCAAAATTTTCCTGACACATTTTTGCCACCAGCTTTGCAAAACGCTAATCCACTTAATATCACGCGCCGGGTTAACGGCGTCTTAACTCATGAACCGATTCCGTAGGATCATTTGGAGTAAAGGTCCGTTATTATGCAAACCGATCCGAGCTTAGTAAACTTATATCCATCGATGGTTTTTCATCGGAAAGAATCTCCGCCATGAGTTTACCAGTGATAGGTCCAAGGCTTAGGCCCATCATGGCATGTCCTGTAGCCACACTAAGGTTATTATAACGAGTGCAGCGGCCGACATAAGGTAAACCATCGGGCGAACAGGGACGCAACCCTCGCCAAACTGGCAGACTACGAAAATCTTCAGGGCCAAACTCTGGAAAATACTTCGGAATGGAATTAAGTATGCCGTCAATGCGAGTGCGTGTAACAGATTCATTGAGACCCGCAATCTCCATCGTACCGCCGAAGCGCAGACTGGAACCCATTGGCGTGACAGCAATACGTGCCTCGGTAAGTATCGAGCAAATTGTTGGCAAACGCTTTGCATTGGGTAATGTTAAGCTATAGCCTTTTCCGGCCTGCATGGGTAAATCCACATCGAGCCCACGCGCAATGGTGGGCGACCAACTACCGCCTGCGATTACATATTCGTCCGCAATGAATTCATTACAGTTAGTCTGCACGGCTTCGATACGGCTATGGTTATTACGCCAACCAGTAACTTCGGTGTTCCAGAAAATTTTCGCACCACCTTTATCCAATAATCTCGTTAGCGTGGCCATGAATCGGTGTGGGGTAAGATAACAATCCATAGGGTAATAAATCGCGCCAACAATATCCATGCGAAGGGCGGGTTCGAGTTTGGCAGTTTGTTCTGGCGTCAGTACATTGGCAAGAACACCGAGAGCTTGAGCCATTTCTGCAACTTTTGCTTCCTCGTGCAACATATGTTCCGTCTTACAAAGCATGAGTAAGCCTTTTTTTACCAAACCGAAATCGTTATCTGTTAGGTCTGCTAATTCCTCGAAACAGTGGCGGCTAGCGAGATTAAGATCGCGTAGTAATGGCGCAGAAAGAGAGACATGATCTGCATTAGCAGCGCGGTAGAATTTCCAGCCCCAACGGAGAAGTTCCCAATCCAGACGCGGTTTAATATAAAACGGGCTTTGTGGATTCCACATCCATTTCAATCCAAGCGCGATCATGCCCGGTGCGGCTAATGGCACGAGATGACTCGGCACGATCATACCAGCGTTACCAAGAGAACAGCAATCGTGGTTAGATGCACCACGCTCTAACACAGTAACATCGTGACCCTTTTGCATTGCATAATATGCTGCGCTTAGGCCAATAACACCTCCGCCGATAATAAGGATATGTTTCGAACTCACGATTAGGATTTAACGCTCGATATTTTACTATCGGATTCCCCAACAGAATGGGTCATGCTCATTCAACAACAGTGTTGCTTCACCATTTACAAACGCAGTGCCTGTGATCACTGGTAAAATCTTGTCGCCATCACAACGATAATGGCTTCGAAACATACTGCCAATGATGCTCTCTTGTATCCAAAGTTGTCCTTCGGCAAGCTTGCCATCAGCTGCAAGGCATGCGAGTTTCGCACTTGTACCTGTACCACATGGGGAGCGATCGTAGGCTTTCCCAGGGCAAAGCACAAAGTTCCGTGAATTAGCTTGTGAATTTTTGGGAGGGCCAAATAGCTCGATATGGTCCACTTCAGGAAATCCATTGATATTCACTGCCTGACGAACGCGCCATGTAAAATCAGTGAGTTTCTCGATATTAGCTAGTTCAAGTTGTTGTTCATGTTTTTCGATAAGGAAAAACCAATTCCCGCCCCACGCGATATCCCCTGTAATAGGACCAATTCCAGGTACAGATATGACTATGGACTTAGCTTTGCGATAACTCGGCACATTAGTTATAGAAACATTACCATCACTATGAAACATCGCTGTAACAACTCCAACAGGCGTCTCAATCCGATGATTGCCTGGCTTAATCCTTCCAAGGTAGGCAAGTGTAACTATTAAACCAATCGTGCCGTGGCCACACATTCCAAGATAACCTACGTTATTGAAGAAGATCACGCCTGCAGTGCAACTCGAATCGATTGGTTTGCACAGCAATGCCCCAACCAACACATCCGAGCCACGCGGTTCGTTGACGATGGCTGAACGAAAGTCGTCATATTTTGCACGAAAAATTTCCAATTTTTCTGTGATTGTATCATGGCCGAGATCGGGACCTCCAGAAATAACAACACGCGTTGGTTCGCCACCCGTATGAGAATCAATGACTTGAACCTTTCTCATTACCTCTTTGGAACTCTCGGTCGACTTGCAATGCCATCATGGATAATTTTAAGAACCCGCTTGCGTTCATCGCCAACCAGTGGCAGCCGTGGAGCGCGTACCCATTCCATACCGAGACCGCATTCCTGAATTGCTAGTTTAATATATTGTACAAACTTTACATGAGTATCGAGATGCAATAGTGGAATAAACCAGCGGTTAAACGCCCGTGCTTCAGCCCAACGACCTTCGCGGGTCAACTCCCAGAAATGTTGGTTTTCGTGTGGAAACGCAACGCCAGTACCAGCTACCCAGCCATCGATGCCAAGGATGGAGGATTCCAATATCAAGTCATCGACCCCAGTGAAAATAGCATAGCGGTTGCCAACCGCATTACGGAGATCAGTAATACGACGCGGATTTCCAGAACTTTCCTTAAGCGCCACTAGGTTTTTTATATTTCCCAACTCTGCGAACATTTCCGGTGTGATATCCACGAAATAGGAAATTGGATTATTATAAAGCATCCACGGCAATCCTGTTGCAGCAGCCACTGTGCGGAAGTGGGTCATTGCTTCATGGGTATCGGCACGATAAACCATCGCAGGCATCACCATGAATCCATCCGCACCGAGCTTTTCGCAATTGCGCACATAATGGCACGCTGCCTCAGTCGAGCACTCTGCTACACCGCTAAGAACTGGCACACGGCCATTAGCAACTTTGATGGTCATCTCGATGACACGTTGTTTCTCATTGGAATCAAGTACGGTGTTTTCACCAAGTGAACCGAGCATGATAAGGCCACTGACACCAGAGTCCAGAAGCGCTTGGATGTGCCGTGCAGTAGAGTCAAGATCAAGGGACTGGTCTTTTTTAAACTGTGTGGTAACAGCAGGGAAAACTCCCTGCCACTTGGTTTTCATCAATCGTCTCCTTTTTTGTTGTTTTCTGTTTTACAATTTCAGCCCAAAATAACCAGACAAGGACCCTCTGAAAAGTTGAGGACCGAAAACGTAATGCAGTATAATCACAGAGGACTGGAAATCAAGCGACTAGATTTTACGCTGCTCTCATTTCAACTGGCAAATCAGCCGCATGCGGATGATAAAGGCGGTGGTACAACCCTTTTTTTCCTAAAAGTTCAGTGTGGGTGCCTATTTCTGTAATTTGCCCCTTATCCATCACAACAATGCGGTTGGCTTTTTGGATTGTGCTAAGACGATGGGCAACAATAAAAACTGTTTTCCCGCACATTAAAATATCCAGCGACTTTTGAATCAAAAGTTCGCTTTC
>CAZNSF010000136.1:0-5088 GCA_964575565.1 uncultured Verrucomicrobiota bacterium
CTTCGTCATAAGCGGTTTTAGATCCTCCCGGCATGAGGCTGGGTCCCCATAAAGCGCCTTCCTCACCTCCAGAAACCCCGCTACCAATAAAACGAATGCCTTTAGTTTCGAGTTCGCTTGTTCGGCGTTCCGTATCGGTAAAAAGACTATTGCCTCCATCAATAATAATATCATCTTTTTCAAGATGCGATGAGAGTTGCTGGATGGTATCATCCACCGGTTTTCCGGCTTTAACCATGATGACGATTTTCCTGGGCTTTTTAATAGAGGAAACAAATTCTTGAATCGTATAAGTACCCTTTGCTTTTTTACCTTTTGCGGGACCTTTTACAAACTCATCTACCTTGCTGGTGGTGCGGTTAAAAACCGAGATAGGGAAACCATTGCGTTCAATATTGAGTGCAAGGTTTTCTCCCATCACAGCTAAACCGATGAGGCCTATTTCGGATTGTAAATTCATATTTTAGATTTAAATGCTTTCATGGGATTATTGTCGAGATTTTATCAACGAATTATAAAAACTCTTATTTGACGATTAGGCTTTTTATTAGTTATATTTATCTAATATGACAGCCGCCCAAATCATTCACGAAATTGATACTCTAGCACCTAAGGAACGCGCTCGGGTGATCGAACATATTCACGAACTCGATGATCCCGATCATGGACTTCAGCTTACGCCCGAAGTTCTTTCCGATCTCGAAGAAGCTCGTCTTCAAATTCTAAGAGGCGAATTCGAAGTGCTTCCTCCGAAATCTAAGTCGTGAATCAGCGCGCTGAACTGGTTATCACTAAACAATTCAGCAAACGCTTTAAAGCGCTTGATTCAACAATTCAGCATCGAGTTCTAGATAAATTGGATGATTTAGCTGAAAGAGTTCACTTAATCCAACACGAACGTCTGACTGGAAGAACCGAATACAAACTACGTATTGGTGATTGGCGCGTGCTCTACGATCTCGATTTTCAATCGAACCGAATCTTTCTTTTAACGGTTCGTCATCGGCGAGAGGTTTATCGTTAATCCTTTAAAATGAATTTGCTTGAGCAAGTGGTTTTTGTCCTTTGAAAACAAGAATCAAATTTTCTGCCGCCATTTTGGCTTGGCGCGCCACACTTTCGTAAGTGCGCGAGCCTATATGTGGAGTAAGAATTGCATTTGGACAACTGAAAAGAGGATGATCAGGCGGAGGCGGTTCTACTTCGAGAACATCCGCGCCATAACCTAACATGTGACCGCTTTTAAGCGCTGCAGCGATTGCATGGCTATCTACCAATTCTCCACGCGCACAATTTAAAAGTACGACCCCTTTTTTCATTTGCGCAATCCTTTGCTGATTAATCATATTGCGTGTTTGTTCGGTAAGATTTGTGTGTAAACTAATGATATCAACTCGTTTAAAGATTTCTTCTACATCACTTACCCGTTCAACTCCCTCTTTCTTAGCAAAGGTGTCGTCCCAATAAATATCGTATCCTAGCACATGCATTTGGAATGCTTTTGCGCGCAAAGCTACTTCTTTGCCAATTCGTCCCATGCCAACGATTCCTATTGTTTTACCCGCGAGTTCATAGCCCGTAATCCGTTTCCACTCACCTTTTTTTACATGGTTACATTCTGTAACAAGGTGACGATAAATGGCTAATAATAACCCGAAGGTATGCTCTGCCACGGTCGTATGGTTAACGCCGGGGCAATAGGTAATTGGAATTTTAAGTTGTGTGGCAGCATCTACATCAATTTTATCCAGCCCAATCCCATATTTACTAATCACTTTTAATTGAGGGATAGCTTTCTGGAGCACTACCTTGGTAATCGCATCGTCGCCACAAAGGATACCATCGATATCTCCGACCAGTTCTAGCATCCGAGTTTCCGGTAGCGGTCCTCGCTGGCGAATAATTTCAAAGCCTTCTTTTTGGAGAAGTGCATGATGTTCGCCCGGTGTATCCTGGAACGAAGTTGTTGTTAAAAGAACACGCTTTGCATTCATTTATTTATGTACGTGGCTATTCCGTTTATAAATAGATTGCTTCGCTTTGCTCGCAATGACAATGATTTATTGTGGCGTCATTGCGAGAGAGTTTGTCCCGAAGCAATCTCTTTCTTTATAAAAAGAAAGCAAAGTTCCACCGTTATTGGCGGTGATTATTTCACTTATATAACTCTGGCCTACGGTCTCTCAAGTGCGCATATTCAGCCGTGCGCGCTTTATCTACCTCGGCAAGATCTATTTCGGTAATCGTATAGGAGCGATCTTCCGAATTTTGGATGACAACAACCTCGCCCACAGGACCTGTAATGAGTGATTGTTTAGGATGTGTAAAAGCAATAAAGACTTCGCTTTCATAGGAACGGGTTTGCATCATGTGGAGGTTTCGTTCGTCGTGCATACCATAAGTTGGGTTAAAAATGATACGAGCGCCTTTTAAGGCTAAAGTGCGCACAGCTTCTGGCCAGCGTCGATCCGCGCAAATGAGGATTCCGAAAGGACCAAAATCAGATTTAAAAACTGGCAGTCGGCTGCCTGCAGAATATTTGTGATCATGGGTTTGGCAATGCACTTTATCATAGCTACCGATGATCTTACCTTTTCGATCAAAGATAAGAGCCGTATTATAGATCTTACCTTTCTCGATGCGCGTACAACCATAAATAACCCATGATTTATTCTTTTTTGCCCAACTTGTAATGGCTTTTGTGTAGATCGAGTTGGAAGGATTGATCGCGTATTTAGCGATATCCTTTTTGGTTACTGATTTTTCAGTGGAAACATATCCATCAAGAAAACATTCCGGCGTAACCACCACATCTGGAGAATGAGAAGAAAGCTTGTTTAAAACACCCATCAACCGTTGTTGATTGATTTCCAGTTTGCCCTTTTCCGGGCATACTTTAATTTGTGCGATACGAAGGGCCATGGTTCAAAAAAGGATATTGTACCATTTATAAAAATCCAATTGTATTATTTTGGCCACGGATCTTTATTAAAAGATGGTTGACTTAATTTCTGAAATAAGACTACATTAACTTGAAGATTTTTATCCCCCCTGATGCTTCGGTGTCGGGGCGCAAGGCTGCCGAAAGGCGGCCTTTGCTTTTTTTATGGCTTCTCTAAAGACCTACATTTATGTTGATGCATTCAATCTATACTATGGTTGTGTAAAAGGCACTCCCAACAAGTGGTTGACGCTGGCGGAACGGGAGGAGATTCGGCGCAAACTGACCGAGATTGATGGTAATAATTGGCTCGATGACGATGACCAGTTGACCAATGCCGAAAAGGCGCTTCTGGATGCTCGCTTGGCCGCGTATAAAAAAGATCCTGATGTTGGTAGTTCTTGGGAAGATGTGGAGTCTCGTCTCCGTGCCCGGCTCAAAAAATGAGCCGCGATGGTATTTACAAATCCGCAAGACGTTTCTTCCAGTGGCCCGGCTTGCGATGTCCATGGGATATGGTCACCAGCCATATGGTGTTTTCCCGAATGACGTAGGAAATATAGTACGGGAATATATCGAGGTTGATTCGTTGTGCCCCATCCGGACGCAAACGCCAGCGGAACGGATCAGCAAGGATAAGCGCTACACGATTCTCCAATTCCTCTTGAAATTTAGAGCCAAGGCCTTCGCAGCATGATTCGTAATACCTAATAGCGTCCTCAGCTTCGGCCAAAGCTTTAGGATGAAACGCAACCTTCATGAAACCCGACGCGCTGCCTGGCGCAAACGGGTAAGAGCTAGATCCAGAGGGATCCCTTCCACACGCCCTTGATCGATTTCCAAGATGCGTTGCTGGATTTCCTGGCTCCAGGCTTCTTCCACAGATTTATCTGACGGTGGTTCCACACTAAGCAGAAGTCGTGCGGCCAAAACCAAGCGATCATTTTCAGGTAATTCCAATGCTTTCGGCTCGATTTCTGTAATGGTTGTCATAGCGACAACATACCAACAACAATGAAGCTTGTCGAGTTACACAACATAGAAAAATAGTCGTTAAAAATGGGGTTAATTCTCTTTTGCCTGCGAGTTGTACTCTACCAATACTCATCAAGATCCACCAGATCTTCAACATTGACCCGATAAATTTGGGCAAACCCATTTTCATCCAAATCTGTAAAGATCATCCACTTGCGATCTGGGGTAAGACGTGGGTGAGCATGGTTTCGTTGGCCAGGCTCTCCCGGCCCGCGTAATTTGTAAATTCGTTTTAAGGCAAAACGTTTTGGATCACGCGGGAAATGAATCGAAAGAAGTTCATGTAGCCCCACTGTAGTATTTTCAATAAACAAAAATTTCCCTTTTGGATCGCAACCAGTATGAACAAAACCGACATTCGGTAAAAGAACCTCTTCGAAAGAATCGGTTCTAAGATCATATCGCCCTGAATAGACCAAAGTTTTTCCATCCTCTTTCTTGTTAGCTTCGTAAATGATACCGTTTTCGGTAATGTGTTGATGATTCGTTTCAGCTCCATGCGCGCCAGGCGCATTACCGGGCCGTAAATGACGGATATTTTCCCCATGGATATCAACTTGCCACATGCCGCTACAATTTTTTGGATGGTTCACAATCATTCGCTCGTTATCTAAGAAAAGCACATGGTGGAAATGGTAATCTTGGCGAATCACATCACGATATTTACCTGTTTTTACCTCGATCAATCCTAAAGCAATATCGCTGACTGAATTCTTAAATTCTCGGATAGAGATGGCGCGCCCTGCCTTGATGGAGGCCCTTCGATTAGCAAGTGCTTCCTTATATTTCTTTTCATCTGCATGGACAAAAGCAAATAACGAGCCGTCTGGAGAAAAAGCGCCTCGTCCCATCGGATAACGACCTTTCGGTAATTTGGCAACACGACGATCCCTAAAAGTTTCTACACCAATCGATCGGATTTCATCATCCTGAAAATAAAAAACATCGTTGGTCACAGGGTTTAATGCGCTTAGATGATTGTAAATACCGCGCAAATGATATTCGCACCAAATATCGTGACCCGAATCGTGTGTACGCCCATCGGTAAGCTGACCTATTTCTCCTGATAGAAGGTCCATGCGGTAAAGTTGTACCCAACCGGAACGTTCGCT
>CAZNSF010000137.1:0-7686 GCA_964575565.1 uncultured Verrucomicrobiota bacterium
CGGTTCGATTCCGACACCCGCCTCCAGTTCGCAACGCGAATTGGAGGCGAGGCTCGCCCTGAAGCAAAATAGAGATAAATCTGAATACAAAAAGAAACACACCATTTAACAATTTTAATGAGTTCATCAAGCCTCATCGGAACCAATATTTCTACAAAGGATCCTTCCCTTCCGAAATCTGGATCTTCGCCTAAAAAGGGTGTTGTGTTAATCTGTAATTATACATGTTGTCTCGGAACAGATATTCAAACTCGACTGGATCTTGTTAAAATCATTAACGATTATATTTTGGCAAAAAAACATGATGCTTTCTTTGTTCCTAGTGGACTTAATCCGCTTGTTTTCTGGGAAGGCGGTCATGAAATTTTCCAACATGCTTTTAAGCTGACAAATAAAATCCTTCGTTTCAGCGCTACTTTAAAAAATACCGAAAACTATTTTCCTGCTCTAAGCATCGGAATAGGGAGCTTTTTTTACGATGATGAACTTCACATTGCAGAGGGGTCTGCTTACCAAACCTCCTTTCAGCCCTTAGCGCAATTCCCACCTAAAAGACTTTCACTTCTACTGGGTGAAAAAGAGGTAGATTCAATTATAATTCCACAGGATCGCCTCAAAAAAATTGGAATACTTCCAAAGCGTATCGGTGATGACTACGAAACTTTTGAAGACATTACGACCTTTGAATATGTTCTTCCGCTAAAAAAGAAATGGCTGTTTTTTAGCTAAAGCTAGTGAGTACCTTTCCCGATAAAACGAAACCTTTATGATATTAAACCGCAAACAAATTAGTTTTCTGATTTTTACTCTATTGACTTGTCTAGTGGTCCATGCAGAAACCACCACACCTAATGTCAGTTTTTTGGACGAAAAAGCGGCGCAACGTGAAATTATTGATGATTCACTTACTCCTTATTTCAATGAGCTGCAGCCCATGGAGATGTCGGCCAAAACAGGTTCAGCCATCCAAGGGGCGACCCTTGAGCAACAACGCGCTGAATGTTTAAAGCGTTATCAAGCGGGGGTTCGATCATTTACGCAGAAAGAGAAAGAGGCCATTAACTGGTATGTAGCCAAATTATATTCAGTCTTAAACAAAGAATATCCGTTTTTTGGTCAAATGAATTGGAGCCTATTGAAGATTACAGACCAAATTGAAGGAGGTCTTCCACATACACGAGGTAAACACATTATTCTTTCGGAAACTGTCTGTACACAGATTATGACAATAAGGCAGCTGCCGCCCGCGCAGCTGGATTACCTCGGGATTTTAGATTTGTTACTCCATGAACAAACGCATGTCTTCCAGAGAACCTATCCTGGTAGCTTCGACTCTTTGTATTCCAATATTTGGGGCTTTCAAAAAGCCAAAGCCATTACCGGATGCCAATGGTTAACAAAGCATCACCTGGCCAATCCGGATGCGGTGGATTGTTCATGGATCCTTCCTGTGGGTAAAGATCGAGCAACAAGGTATCTTTGGCCTTTGGTCGTTTTTTCGGAGGGCGATGGAATAAAGCGAATGCCCAAGGATTTTCGCATGCTAGCAATTTCTCTAGAAAAGACCGGGGAGACTTTCCAAGTACAAGTCGATAAAGAGCAGAAACCTGTTTCTTCCAATTTACTACTTACTCCTGAATTTCACGCGATTTTTCCCATGAGTACGAATATTTATCATCCGGATGAAGCCTCCGCTGATATGTTTGCTAAACTAGTTATGATCGATCATTTCATGCCCAAGGAGATGCTGGTGCAGATTCAGGATGAAAAAGCCAAGGAATGCTTGGTGCCTCTTCGCAAGTGGTTCTATGAGAATCTAGCCATTAAATCTGCTGCGCCATTTTCAGCCCAATAAGGTTTGAAGCGAACTATTTTTTAGTCTTTGGCATCTACACTGAAACATGTTATAAGAAGCCTCTTTTCAGCTCAAAAGGTAAAACCACACTTACTTATCCATTTATGCAACATCGACATACTATTTCTATCTTAGTGGAAAATAAGTTTGGCGTGCTCGCGCGCGTGGCTGGGCTTTTTAGCGGTCGCGGATTTAATATTGAAACTTTAAATGTAGCGCCCACAAAGGACCTTGCCTTTTCAAGGATCACCGTAATCGTCAATGGTGATGATAGAACCCTGGAGCAACTGACGCGTCATGTAGAAAAATTGGTGAATGTCATCAGAGTCGAAGACTTTCAAGTCCACGAAGATCTCGAACGAGAGTTGGTGATGATAAAAATTAAGGTGGATTCGCGTACCCGTAGTGAGGCCATCCAAATTGTGGATGTTTTCCGAGCTAAAATTATCGATGTGCAACAAAATTCGTTAGTCGTGGAAACCACCGGCAATCAACGGAAGGTAGAGGCATTTATTGAATTGATGCAAAAATTTGGAATTCTGGATATGACCCGCAGCGGTGTGGTTGCTATGAAACGAGGAAACTCTGCTAAGTGAATTAAGAAAGTGTTAAGAAATGTTTTACGAAATAAACAAGCGACCCTTAGGGATTGCTTCATCCCCATACACCCTGATTCGCAATGACTTGTCATTGCGAGGATTCCGCCATAGCGGAAGACGAAGCAATCCCCTCCGAATAATCCACTTATCAACTGACCCGCTGCAATTTTTTTAATTTTTAATTTCTAACTTTTAATTATTCTGTTTTATGCCCGCAAAACTTTATACCGATCAAGATGCAGATCTAAAACATTTCCAAAATAAAACCTTAGCGGTGATTGGTTTTGGCAGTCAGGGTCATGCCCACGCCTTAAATTTAAAAGATAGCGGCATGCGAGTGATCATTGGTCTTTATCCAGATAGCAAATCGATTCCTGTTGCTAAAGAGAAAGGGTTCGATGTTCATTCTACGGCACATGCAGTTCGGTTAGCGGACATAATTTTTATGGCCGTGCCGGATCTAAAGATCGCTGACGTTTACCAAAAGGATATTGCCCCAAACCTTACTCCCGGCAAAACTTTGCTTTTTAGCCATGGGTTTGCAGTACATTTTAAAACCATTAAGCCGCCTAAAAATATAAATATTATTATGGTAGCCCCTAAAGGGCCCGGCCATATTGTTCGGCGTCAGTATCTCGAAGGCAAGGGAGTGCCTGCTTTAATTGCGGTACAACAGAATCCAACTAAAAATGCTAAACAGATTGCCTTGGCTTGGGCCAAAGGAATTGGCGCTACGCGTGCCGGAGTCATTGAAACTACTTTTAAAGAAGAAACGGAAACTGATCTTTTCGGTGAACAATGTATTTTGTGTGGTGGAACAACGGCTCTTATCCAAGCTGGTTATGAAACGTTGGTGAAAGCTGGCTATCAGCCGGAGATGGCTTATTTCGAATGCCTCCATGAATTAAAACTAATTGTAGATTTAATCAACGAAGCAGGGATTAGCGGCATGCGCTTTTCGATCTCGGAAACAGCTAAGTATGGGGATGTCCGTATTGGACCAAGAATTATTAATACCAAAGTGCGCGCGGAAATGAAAAAGGTATTAAAGGAAATTCAAAATGGTAAATTCGCACGGGAATGGATCAATGAGCATCACACTGGAAAGAAGCGATATAACAAGTTGCTTGCCCAAGGTCAGCGCCACCCGCTTGAAAAAGTGGGTGAACGTTTGCGAGCGACGATGCCTTGGATGAAGAAACGCCAGATTAAAGGTGTGCAGGCGGCATACTAGTAATTCCAAGTTACCAAGCACCAAATTCCAAATAAATTCCAATGGCGGAAAACTCTGGACGGAATGATCTTGAAGATAGAACACTTTTGTTTGCCCAAAACGTACGCCGATTCATTAAGAGGTTGCCATCGACGATCAGTAATATTGAGGATATTAAACAAATCGCTCGTTCTTCAGGTTCAGTAGCAGCTAATTATATTGAGGCTAATGAGGCTCTTAGTAAAAAAGATTTCTTGATGAAGATAAAAATATGCAGGAGAGAGGCAAAGGAGAGTCGGCTACAGCTTCGATTGCTTGATAGCGGTGAACAAAGAGAAATTGAAAAAGAAAAAGCCGACCTCATGCAGGAAGTAAAAGAATTAACGCTGACCTTTTCTTCTATTGTTTCAAAAGCAAGTGGCTAGAAGATGTTTAATTTTTGAAATTTGAAAATTGTTTGGACTTTGGAATCTGAATTTTGGATTTTTTATACTTATGTCTAGTCTCGGTATCATTGCTGGAAACAGAAAATTTCCACAAATCTTTGCGGAAGAAGCTCGGAGGACGGGCATCAAAAAATTGGTTGCCGTAGCTTTCGAAGGCGAAACGGAGCCTGCCATTGAGTCCTTGGTAGATCATGTGGAATGGATGAAACTTGGGCAATTGGGTAAGCTTATCGAGGCTTTTAAAAAAAACCAGATTCGTGATGTAGTGATGGTAGGCCAGATAGCACCCAAAAATCTTTTTAAAGACTTACGGCTTGATGTACGGATGGGCATGCTTTTGGCTTGTCTTAAAAAACGTAATGCGGAAACGATTTTCGGTGCGATTGCCCAGGAGCTTGCAAAAGATGGTTTATGTTTAGTACCGCACGCTCCATTTTTGGAGCGTTTAATTCCTAAGGCGGGGGGGTTAACCAAACGCAAGCCCACCAAGGAAGAAAAAGAAGATTTGGAGTTTGGATTTCGTGTAGGTAAGTCCATTGCTAGCTTAGATATTGGTCAAACGGTGGTTATAAAAAGAGGCACGGTTCTTGCTGTAGAAGCATTTGAAGGGACCGATGCCACGCTTTTACGAGGGGGCAAGCTAGGCAATGGCGATGCCGTGGCTGTAAAAGTGACTAAACCAGGTCAGGATATGCGGTTTGATATTCCGTGTATTGGGATAACAACCATTGAGACATTAAAACGCGCGAATATCCGAACGTTGGGAATCGAAGCAGGCAAAACATTACTGCTGGAAAAGGAAAGTTTATTGGAGAAAGCAAACCAAGCCGACCTTGCTATCACAGCAATCGAAGAGCCATCTACACCTTTTATTTTGGATAAAGGCGAGAAACGGTTTTTTGCAAAAAACTGAAAATTTTTGTCACATTTATTGCTTTTAAGAACATATATCTGTAGAAGGTGGTTCAACTTAATCTTTTAAAATAGGAACTTATGATATGAAACTAAAGAGTGTTTTTCTTTGTATTTGTATATTGAGCACGGGTGTTTTATTGGCGGATGAAAAACTAGATGCAGCAAAGGTCAGACTTCAAGCCATAGCCGACCAATTTAAATATCAACAAGGAACTGTTGTTTTAAAGGATGGTCTTGCAAAATTGGCAATACCGGATGGATTTCAATACCTAGATTCTAAACAGTCGGAAACTCTTTTGGAAAAACTGTGGGCGAATCCTTCAGGGAAAGGCACTCTTGGCATGCTGCTACCAAACGGAATAAGTCCTTTGGATGAAAAAAGCTGGGGAGTGGTTATTACCTACGAGGAAGATGGTTATGTTAAAGATGATGATGCTGAAAAGATTAATTACGTTACTTTGCTTAAAGAAATGCAAGAGAGTACCAAGGCGCGCAATGAAGAAAGAGTAAAACAGGGCTATCCATCTTTTGAATTGGTAGGATGGGCTGTTCCTCCACGGTATGATAAAGCAACCCATAAACTTTATTGGGCAAAGGAATTAAAAATAGGCGATCAACAAGAACATACTCTAAATTACAATATTCGTATCCTGGGCCGACAAGGTGTATTGGTTTTGAACGCTGTTTCTTCTATGCAACAACTTCAAGCAATTGAGCAAGATGCTCCTAAAATTCTCTCTTTTGTTGAGTTTAATGAAGGGAAGCGTTATGCCGATTTTAAACCAGGCACAGATAAAGTAGCTGCCTATGGGATTGCGGGGCTTGTAGCAGGTGGAATCTTAGCAAAAACAGGTCTTCTAAAAGGCTTGTGGATTGCCATTTTAGCAGCAAAGAAATTTATCATCATTGGAGTGGCAGCGATTGGAGCTTGGATCTCCAAGTTCTTTAAACGAAAACAAGACAAAACTACGGTTTCATTATAAAAACAAGAAGGAAAAAATAATATGGAAAATCAAACAACAACTGCTCAAGCAGAAGTAACAAGTCAGGAAACAGCGAATCAAGCCGCCCAGTTAGAACAATTAAAGCTCCAGTTAAAAGGAGAACAGAATTTGCCTTTAGGTGTTGTGGTAAGCCTTGTCGCTGCCTTAGTTGGAGCCGCTTTATGGACAACCGTTACCGTGCTAACGGAATATCAAATTGGTTATATGGCAATCGGTGTAGGTTTTTTAGTGGGATTTGCAAATCGTTATCTTGGTAAAGGGATCGATCCTATCTATGGATATATCGGTGGAGGCTTCGCCCTTCTTGGTTGTTTAATTGGGAATCTTCTAACCATATGCTTTTTTGCGGCCAAAGAAGCATCGGTTCCATTTTCCAATGTACTTACTAGCTTAACTCCATCTGCAATTATTGAACTTTTGAAGATTAGCTTTCAGCCAATGGATCTATTGTTTTACGGGCTCGCGATTTATGCAGGCTATCGCTATTCCTTTAGAAAAATTGCTTAGGCACCGCTAGATATTACTGGTAACCTTTACCAGGAATGAATCGCTTAATCAAAGTTGGTGTAGTGGGAGTAGGACATCTTGGCAAAGAACATGCTCGAATTTATTCGCAATTACCTGGCTGTGAATTAGTCGGAATCGTTGATATCAATTCTAAAGCAGCAGAAGCTATAAGCAAAAAAGTTGGCTGTAGGGTTTTCCCATCAACTACAGAGTTGATGTTGCATGTAGATGCGGTGAGTGTGGTTGTTCCAACTATTTCCCACTACGAAGTTGCGCGTCTTTTTTTAGAAAATGGCAAAGATGTTTTTATCGAAAAACCAATCACTGAAACAACAACTCAAGCTCAAGAGCTTGTGCATTTAGCTCAAAATAAAAGTAGTATTCTTCAAGTAGGTCACATCGAACGATTTAATCCAGTTCTTTCTTATCTGGAAAAAAATCTTCGTGAACCTAAATTTATCGAGGCGCATCGTCTCTCCGCTTATCCCGGCCGGGGGACGGATGTAAGCGTTATTTTGGATCTGATGATTCACGATTTAGATGTCATTTTGCATTTAGTGCAATCCCCTCTTATATCTTTTGATGCTGTAGGGGTTCCTGTTTTAAGTCCTAGCGAAGATATTGCTAATGTAAGGCTTAAATTTGCTAATGGTTGTGTGGCAAATATCACAACCAGCCGAATCAGCCCAGAAAAAATGCGGAAGATCCGTGTTTTTTCTGCTGATAGTTATATCTCCCTCGATTACCAAAATCAGGAGGGTCAAGTCTATTGGAAAGAAAATGGCAGTATCAAACGCGATAAGGTGCCTGTTACAAAAGATGAACCGTTGAAATTAGAATTAAATTCATTTTTAGAAAGTGTGCGTCATCGATCTGAACCTAAAGTAAGCGGTGAACATGGCAAGCGCGCGCTAGATGTAGCTGTATCCATCATTGAGCAAGTTCGTCAAAATAAGGTTTCTTAAGAAAGTTTGATGAAGTAACCCTTCCAGCGGATTATCTTTTCGCCACGGTTCGCTGCGATATCGCCGCGCTGGAATTTAGTCGAGCCATCGCGGTTTCAACTACTTGACGAGCTGTGTCTTGTTTGGGATGGCGAATATGGCGATAACCGGTGACTGGTTCTGGACATTTCAAAATCTCGAGC
>CAZNSF010000138.1:0-6161 GCA_964575565.1 uncultured Verrucomicrobiota bacterium
CACCTTTATCAAATTGCGGTAATGGAAGAAATTCGTTTCCCGATTCAAAACTTTCCAACCAATCCATTAAGACAGCTTGAGTATGCTCAATATTTTTTTTACTTCTATCCGCCGACTGGAATTTTAAAATTTCTTCGAACGACAACTTCGGAAAATTTGCTTTGGGTGCCACGCTTTTTGGATCACTCTGAATAGCGCGCGCTAAGCGCATGATATCAAACATAGAGCGATGTCGAAAACATGGAGCAGCTTGTTCCTTAGATAATATTGAATTTATCGTTTTATTTTCTTTTAAAAATTCTGACCACAACGCTTTGTCATCTCCAACGAGCTCGAATTTCGAAGGCAATCCTAAGTGGTAACCATAAGCACGTAAGAGGGTAATACAAAAACTATGGATAGTTCCAAAAAAACTGTGCTGAAGGATGTTAAGAGTTGATGCATCTACCTTTTTTTGAGGATCTATTTGGCGTGTGGCATCCAAAATTTTATTTCGTGTACGGTGTTGCATTTCATCTGCAGCTCGATTGGTGTAGGTAACAACCACCAGCTTCTCCAGCCACATCGTTGTTTGCGGTTTTCTAGCGATTTCAACGATTCGATCTACAACGGAGTTTGTCTTTCCAACACCGGCAGGGGCAATCACCGAAAAGTTTTTGCCTGTCTCTGTGATAAACCGCTGGCGAACCGAATAATCCGATGGTTGTGGGGAGAACATGGTGAGTCTATTTTATCCGCTCAATCATTTTGTTTAATTTAGGATGAGAGCGAATCCATTTTTCTTCAAGGATGGATGGATCTACTCCAAGGGTTGCTAATGGATAATCTATACTGTAGCTAAATTCGGGCCGCAATTCGCCTAGCATTCCAAAAATTGCCGTATCTTGTATGTGGCAAAGTCCTTCCCATAACTCTTTACATGTTTGAATTTCTTCTACGTTCAATTGTGGATTTAAAGGGGCATCCGGTGTAACAAGGCTTGCAATTACTTTGGTAGTCCCCATGGCTCGTAAAGCTAGGGCATAAAGCGCCACTTGAACTCCATGCCCAGACCACAAGCGTGATAAGATTAATGGTTTGCTTTGGCCTGTCTTGTAATCGATCACCCATAACTCCGTTTCGGGCAATATGCCTAGCTTGTTTTTTCCATGAAGAGAAAATTTCTTAGCAGTATCATCGCCATCTCTTTGTTTCGTACGTGATAAGATTAAATCGATTCGTCCATTCAAGCATAGAACATGCTTAGCAGAAATTTTAACTTTTTGTTCTTTCGGAAGCTGAAATTCTGTAGCAAAAGGCATCCAATCTGAACTGCTATTAATTTTTTTGGCTAATTGAGTTGCGAAATAAATCGCCTGTTTCCATCCTGCAATCCACCATGGTGGAAGTGGCTGATTAGAATTGGCGAATGCACTTTTAGTTTTTTCATACGTTATTTGGGCAGCCTCTTTAATAGCGCTTTTTAAGAGTTGAAGGGTTGAAGAGCTTCTAATTGGGTTTCCAGCATAAGCAAGCCACTGATGAACCCATGTGCCGACTGCAAGTGGCCACTGTTCTTCGTAGAACCATTCCTTTTCTGCTTTAACCCCAAGCATGTGCTTTAACCATGTCGCGGCAGGAAATTTAAGCGCTTCTTCCCATTCTTTGCATGTCAATAGCATTGGCTTCTTTAAAGATGTTTCAAGAGCAAATTCGTATTTTCCAAATGGAAGCAAAGGGCTACGGCGTACTTTAAAAGCATATTGAACTTGTTTAATAGGGACAACGACTTCACTTCCATTGCCAGAAATAGGGCTTGATTGTATTCGATGCTGAAGTTTGTAAACCATTAATAACCATTCAGATGTTTGTTTTTGTAGTTGACTCATCTGCTCATCAGTAAGAGGTGTTTTCTGGTCTGCTAGAAAAAGCCTTACAAGAAAATCATTAGGTAATAGACGAGCAGTGTTTTTTGATTCATCCACCAGTGAGGCACAGACACATAAACCTTTTTGGGCAGATTTAAGAAGGTTTAGAAATTGTCGTTGTGCAATGTAATAGTATTCTGTAGCACCAAGACAATATGCTTTATCTAGTTTTGGAGTAAAATATCTCCTATTTTGATAATCTTTTTCCAAAATCTGTGAATTGAGTGCTTCGATTTGCTTTTGGCTTAAGAAAGTAGAATTTTTGAACTTTGATGGCCACTGGCCTTCATTAAGGCCAGTAAAAATTAAATGAGACCAATTTTGGTTTTCTGCTTGGGCATATGGTAAAAGATGAACGCGCGAGTAAGGTTGGTTGCCAATTCCATTGCGAATACGCTCGCTACTACTTATCGCTGCTGTGATCCATCGAAGATACGTATTCCGTGTAAATGGTTGCTGAAGTGTAGTAATAAGAGGCCCCGCTCGCTGCTGGATGATATGGATTCCATGTTCAAACCCTAGTTTTGCAAGAGATATCTCTGTTTTTTGAATAAACTCAGAAAAAGTAGCCTTTTCTGGAAGGATTAAAAATAAGTCCAATATACGGGCAACTTCTTGATGTTTTTTCTTGGAAGATGCAGCCAAAAATACAGCTAAAACTCGAAAATCATCCATTAAGACCTCATTTACAGCATCACGAAAAGCATTTTTTATTTCAGCGATAGAAAGCGCAGACGTTGCGGGGAAAAATTGTAGTAGTTGGAAAAAGGACTTTAAGTGCCGGTTTTTTTGAAAAGCAAGCCAAGCAGCCCAGATTTGATCTGCCGTATCAAAAGCCACTTTTCCATAATAGCCGAGCACATCATTATGTGGAATTTGTAAGTACGCTAGTAAACTTGCTGTTTCACGAGAAAGAGGACTCTGATCTGGGAAAAGAATTCCTAGCCGTGTACATTTTTTTCCAGCAAGAAATGTCACTGCCTGCCATACAACGGCATCAGCTTGTTCACGTAGATTTTTCCCCACGCGATAAATAATTTTTTTATTGGGGTTTTGGAATTCCTCCGATGGGCTAATTTTAGTTGCCGAATACTTATTTAAGGACAGGTTGCTTTCTTCGTAGAGCTTCTTCCATGAAGAAATCCATACTTCATCAACCTTTTCAGCGTGGTTGCTGGAATGAAGAAAACAGAGAGTCCCTATTTCCGAAGTTTCAACCATCGTACGTAGAATATTCCAAGACGGCCAATGGCTTCCATCAAACCCGAGCATGAGAAGCGATTTTAAAAATGGTTTATGCTTTTTTATAACTTCCAAAAGCCAGCGGTCGGTTTTCTGGACAGTCTGCAAGCTTGAATGTTCTAATATTTTAGAAAAAGAAGAAAGGATAGGGTCCAATGCTTTATTCTGAATGATATTTAAATCCCATCCTCCTTGAGTAATTTGATCTAAGGCAGATATTAGTTCGGAAGGGTCTTGCAGCACTGCTTGAGCAGTCAGTGAAACTTCATCGTCAGTTGAAACGCTTAAGTCTTTTAAATGACATTCCGCAGCAGCCATAAGCATAAGCTGCAAGTTTTCTCGACTTGAGATTTTAGGTGTATCCCCAAGTTGTTGCAGTAACCAGTTCCGGCATTCATCCGGAGTCCAGATAGCAATATTTACATGCCCCAACCCACTTTTTAAGAGATTCTCTTTGAGGAAGTCCCCATAACTACGCCAGGGTACCAAGACAAGATTTTTACCTGGCTCTTTCCAAGCAAAAGAATTTCTTTCTTTAAACCATGGAAAAATAGTATTTTCACAAAAAGCATCAAAATCATTTGCCCGATAAAGTTTTATCTGTACTTTCATTTTGAAAACTTGATATCAACTGACAAAGGGTCTGGTATAAACATATATGCAAGCATTTTTTATTCGCTGGATACTGACTACAGCTTCCGTATTAGTTGCTGCACAGGTTGTGGATGGAATTACTTATACAAGTTGGTACGCCCTTTTGGCTGCTTCATTAGTTCTTGGAATCATCAATGCAGTATTTAAACCTCTCCTAATGTTATTAAGCCTTCCATTGCTTTTTGTTACTTTTGGCCTTTTTACTTTTGTGATCAATGGTTTTCTATTCTTTTTGGTAGGCAAGATAGTTCACGGATTTAATATTGCAAGCTGGGGGAGCGCTTTTTGGGGAAGCTTGGTGATTAGCATAGTCAGTCTTTTTTTGAAAGGTTCTTCATCTCGTACAAAAACGACTACTATCCCAACACAAAACCAACGACCTTCCCGTTCCAATAATAATAAAGATAAAGTGATTGATGTTTGATCTTTGTGATAACTCCTTGCAAATCTTAAAAATATATCGATATTAATTTAAAGAGGAGTTATGCCATCATTGATTCTAATTACAGAAGATTATCCACGCCAAGTTTTCCAGCTGGGGAAAGCAACGATTATGGTTGGGCGTGACGATACATCGGAGATTTATATCTCTAATGATACTATTTCTAAAAACCATGCTACGATTGTATTCGATGGCAAAAGCTTTGTTGTCCGAGATAATGGCTCAACCAATGGAACCTATGTTAACGGCCAACCTACTAAATATCATATTTTAAGCCACCACGATGTACTTCGGTTTGGATCGTGTCTATTCCTTGTAGATATGAAGGATGATAACAAGGACACTACTTCAGTAACTCATACGGGCTCCAAAGAGGGCAAGGTTGTTGAGATATCTCCAAAATCACTCGTCCAAGGCGCCTCTGTAGTGCCTATAAAAGTGGTCCTCTCCCCTGCTACGATTCATAAAAAAACCAAAACCTCTCAGCCGTTTACTGCACGATAGTCCCCTAAAAGCTAACAACATTTGATAGCTCCTCTGGTTTTTTTATCATGTAATGAGGTCGAGCTAATTGAATATCCTCTTCGCAACCGATTCCCCAAAGCACAGCGCAACTTTGATAACCGGCATTTTTAGCGCCTAAAATATCATTGGAGCTATCACCAATAACTAAAACTCTATTCGAAGAAATTTTCATTTGTTTAGCGGCGAACCACAAGGGTTCAGGATCCGGTTTGCGTTTAGAGGTAGTATCTCCTCCCACAAGCACAGAGAACATCTTTTGTATTCCTAAACCATCTAAAATTCGTTTCGACGGTGTAAATGGTTTGTTACTTACAACCCCTAAAGGCATTCCTGTAGAAATAATACTTTGAAGCATCTCTGTAATTCCCGGATACAAACAAGTTCGGTCTAAACAGTGAATTTCATAATGCGGCTGCCATATTTCAAGGGCATCCTCAATCGCAGAAAGCTCCTGGGTTCCAAGAGCGCGTCCCACCAGGGCATATAAGCCATCACCGATATAAGATCGAATTATTTCTACCGGCAGATGCGGCATTCCCATTTTGCCACGAACATAATTTGTGCTCGCAGCAATATCAGCAACAGAATCG
Source organism: uncultured Verrucomicrobiota bacterium (assembly GCA_964575565.1). GTDB lineage: Bacteria > Verrucomicrobiota > Verrucomicrobiia > JABWAM01 > JABWAM01 > CAZNSF01. Next base: position 5,361 of record CAZNSF010000138.1, read on the forward strand.
ATAAGGGTGCCGTCGAGATCAAAAAGCACGGCGTCAAAACAAGTAGAAAGTTGTTTAGACATTATTTTAAATCCAAGCAGCTTTTACATGAAAGTTATATAAAAAATTCAAGCCACGATCATCTTTGCACAACACCTGCTAGGACAATTTCTTCGCCCTGATCATCTAGCCATTCAAAAGACTCAAGAATACCAAGAGAAACTAAAAATTCATGGGCAAGAACTTGTGTATAGCGGTTCGAAAAAAAGAGACTTAGTGTATCGTCCTTTCTAAATTTATATTGTGTTTTTCCCACAAGGATATCCACCGATCTCTTGAACGAGTAAATTGCTTCAATTCTTTTAAGATTTTTCTGGATGCCCGTGGAGTGAATTTCAAATTGCAGTCTACCGGTATTCCGAGGAACCCCAAGCTCATCAAGTAAGGTGAGTAACCAATCTTGCGTTTCAATATTATCATATTGCAGCAAAACGTTACGCATGCCAATTTCACAGTCAAAGCTAGGTGCGAGATTGGTGCTTACTAAAAGAAAGTCCTTTGGTCTTAATAAATTACGCAAACATTTTCGTGCTTGAGTTACATCCATATTTGGCAATACACCAAAAAAAAGAAAAATTCGAGGGTTGGAAGCGGGTAGCTTAGAGTCTAAATATTTATTAAAATCTTTTGTTTGTTCGAGATCACATACAGTAGGTATGCAGTTCAAAAGAGGGATAATCCGCATAGCTCGAATCGTAGCTTGCAGAACAAGCTCCGTGCTAATATCACACGGAGCATAATAGATCACGCATTTTTTCTGAT
>CAZNSF010000139.1:0-2616 GCA_964575565.1 uncultured Verrucomicrobiota bacterium
TTATTTGGGAATTGATGCAGCATTAGATGATATTAAATCGGGCCGACTCCAAGAAGTCCCTAAGTCCTTACGTGATACCCACTACAAAGGTGCTAAAAAATTAGGTCATGGTAAGGATTATAAATATGCCCACGACCATCCCAACCATCATGTAAAACAAGATTATATGCCCATCAAAAAGAAATATTACACTCCCACTGAAATAGGTCGCGAAAAGAAAATTAAAGAGTATATGGAGTTTTTGCGGCAAAATGTTAGTTGAATGATATTGCTAAATTTATTCCCTTAGATTATTTTTTATAATTATGAAGCAAGTTTTTTATTCCTCCGAGCCAAAGTCATTGACCACAAGATTTTGGAAAAAACTTCTACCCATCGCCCTTATTCTCACTATTTTTTTTGTCCAAGATGCGATTTATCTTGAAGGCGCTCCTCCCCCTCGTAAAGGGGATGATAAACCTGCGTTAGCAGGTCCTGGTTGGAAAGAGAATATCGTTTATAAAACTATCGGTAATATTCAGCTTAAACTCGATCTTTACAATCCATCTGGAGAGACAAAAGGCCTCATGCCAGCGCATGTATATATCCACGGCGGTGGATGGAACACTAGCTCGAAAGCGGATGCTCGTTGGCCACGTGATTTTGGTGTTTTTGAGCGTTTAAGTAAGGCCGGTTTTATGGGGATCACAATTGACTACAGGTTGGCAAAAAATGGTGTGACCATGCAAGATGTGATACAAGATTCTAAAGATGCCATCCGCTTTCTTTACAAAGAAGGTCAACATCTAGGGATCGATACAAACCGAATCGCAGTCTGGGGTGGATCTGCTGGCGGGCACTTAGCCATGATGGCAGCATTTACTGATGACCATGCATTTGCCGGAGATCCTGACCTAGCAACTTATCCCTCGAAAGTGAAGGCAGTCGTTTCGTGGTGCGGCCCAACAGATCTTGTGCGTCTTACCCAAGATAGTTCTTCAGCCAAAAATGTGTTAGAAAAAGTTATTTCAAAGAAACTCGAAGAAGCCAAAGATCTTTACCAAGAGGATAGCCCCATCACTTATCTTAAAGCAGGTTGTGTGCCTACCCTACTTCTCGCTGGCGATCAAGATACGTTAATTCCACCCAATCAAGCCGACATCTTTCAACAGAAAGCTAAGCCACTTGGTATCTCATCCGAATATATCTTGGTTAAAAATGCTGGCCATATGTGGAAACCCGTAGGCTCCATAAATCCGAGTCTGGAAGAAATTCATCGTCTCACTGCTGAATTTATCACTAAACACACCCACTAGAGGTATTAGTTGCAGAAAATTTAACGGAACAAAAAATGAAAAAAATACTTATATTCTTTGCATGTTTTTCATTGGTTTTTACTGTTATTTTAGCCCAAGAAAATCAAGATAAGCCGAAACCCGATCTTGTGAATGAAAAATATGGACCCCATGAGCGTAACGTTCTTGATCTCTGGAAAGCGAAAAGCAATAAGCCGACGCCCCTAGTAATCTATATCCATGGCGGAGGGTTTGTTGGAGGGAGTAAGGATGATCGCCGCCAGGGACCATCAGCACCACTCATCCAGAAGTGCCTGGAGGCTGGGATCTCATTCGCAGCAATCAACTACCGTCTTTCAGATGTAGCGCCGTATCCGGCCCAGATGCAAGATGGCGCGCGTGCGGTACAGTACCTGCGTTCCAAGGCGAAGGATTTCAACCTCGACCCAGGAAGATTTTCTTGTACAGGAGGATCAGCGGGAGCTGGAATGTCGCTATGGCTCGGCTTCCATGATGATCTTGCTGATGGAAAGGCGGAAGATCCGGTGCTTCGACAATCAACACGCTTAACTTGTATTCTGGGAACACAGGCACAATGTTCTTACGATCTACGCTGGATTAAAAAGAATATCGGCGGAAGGGCGCATGAAACTCCCGAGCTGCAGAAATTTTTCCAGGTAACACCGGAGGAACTCCTAACCGATAAAGCGGCGAAATCTTACGAGGATTCATCCCCAATTAACTATCTTACGAAAGATGATCCACCGGTTATGGTCACCTATACTGGTAAAGACGAGCCGAGCGATGATCCAAAAGACAAAGCCGGTCGCGGTATCCATAGCCAAAAGTTCGGCAAAATCCTCAAGGCCGAGATGGAGAAGCTCGGTCTTTCATGTGAATTTTCTGTCGGAAAGAATAATGTCGATGATCAAGTGAAGTTTTTCGTAAAACATCTCAAGCCGTAAGAGTAGCCGATTATCAGGAAACGGTGTAATGGTTATATAAAGCTGTTAAGATCTCATGCCTTACCTTAACAAGGCAGGTTGAAATATTTACGATATTGGTGCATGTTCTTACATGCAAATGCCAAAAATAATTTTTCTTCTGCTTTTTTTATATGAGGTATGCATAGTCCAAGCTGAACCTGTCAAGTTAGGCGTGGATCTATTGGAGGAAGCATCCTTTAAAACTCTCGAAAATAAAAAGGTAGGGCTTGTGATTCACCCGGCCAGCATGAATTCGAAAGGGGTAAGCACCCTCGAAGTATTCCGAAAAACAGATCGCTGCAAGCTTGTTTCTATCTTTGGCCCTGAACATGGTGTTTATGGCGATGAATATGCAG
>CAZNSF010000140.1:0-4888 GCA_964575565.1 uncultured Verrucomicrobiota bacterium
ACTGACCTGCACGATCTAATAAGTTACGGCGAATCGCCCAAGAACGCACAAGCGGAGTTAGTAAAAGCGTTATGACCATACCGCCTCCCCAACTTAGCGCGGCCCATCCTGTAACAGCGTTAATCAACATCTCCTTTAACATAAAATAATCTCTTCAAGTAACTTTTGAAATTGGCCGGTGCGAATGCTGCGTGCAGCATTTTTTTCGGCCCATTGGCGAATCGAAGGAACAAGATGGGGTTCGTTTTTAGCCATTAATAAAACTTTTTTTGCCGACTGCACACTATTTTTTACTTCGGATGGCGCAATCACTGCACCTAATCTTGCTTTCATGATTGCTTGCCCTATTTCCGATTCGCGCGAACCAATAAATATCACAGGTCTTCCAGCTGCGACAACTCCATAAAATTTGCTAGGCACTAAAAGTCCATCGACTTCTGTCTTTTGCGAAACTAAATGGGCATCTGCCGCGCCAAGTACCAATCCCAATTGCTCGCGTTTTTGAAATGGCAATGGGGTGATTCGCTGGATACCCATTTCCTTTGCTCTTTGTACAAAGTCTTTGTGTCGTGGAGTGTCGCCTACAACTACAAAATGTAGTGACGGTACTTCTGGTTGAAGAAGAGAGGCCAATATTAACATCGCTTCTATTTCATGGGCCGCGCCTAAGTTTCCAGCGTACATTAAAACATGCTCTTTCTCCCAACCTTGTTCTTTTCGAAAACAATTTTCGGATACCGGACTAGATTGAATCTGTTTTAAATCTACCCAATTAGGTATAGTACATAATTTTCCAGAAGCTTCCTGGCAAGATTCCAACCTCCTTTGCATTTCTTCTCCTAGAACTACCACTTTTGAGCTAAAAGCATAAATCTGTAAGGCCATTTTTTGAAACTGATGATAAAGAATTGGATTTTTTAACACTCCCAATTTTTCAGCAATTTCTGGATAAATATCCTGTACCCATAAAATCAATGGCACACCATGTTTTTTGCAAATGTTAACGCCGAGCCTGGCAACTAAAGGAGGGCTTGTCATAGCAATGACTGCATCGTGACGTGAAATACGCCGAGAACGAAAAAATGCTGCCAACATAAATGAGGTAATGTCAGCGACTCTTCCTTTTAGCTGATGCCGCCCAAAGTCGCTATTTGCTATCCGCTCGATCCGGACACCGTTTTGATAAAAAACTCCAGACTTTAGTTTCTCTTTATAACAATAACGTCCTCGCCCACAAAGGATAGTTGCCTGATGACCAGCGCGAACTAAATCTTCTGCGAGATCGGTTAAAAGCTGGGCAGTTGCAGCTTCATCCGGCCAGTAATATTGATTGATAAACAAAAATGAACTCATGAATAAGGAAAGTTGTAATTTATGCTTTATGATTTTAAATTTGTGGAGAAGTCCTTTCAAAGCGTGCCAGAAGACTATAGGCACATGGAATAACAATGAGTGTTAATATGGTTGAAACAAAAACCCCTCCCAATACGGTAATTGCCATCGGTATGCGCATTTCAGCGCCAGGTCCAAGAGCTAGCGCAGGTGGAATAGCTGCGGCAAGCGTAGCACACGAGGTCATCAAAATAGGCCGTAACCGAATGGGAGCTGCAACAATGATTGCTTCGTGGACAGACAGCTTATCCGTATGTCTCTTCCTATTAATAAACTCCACCAATAAAATAGAGTTCTTCTTTACGATACCCATTAGAAGCACCATGCCAATCATGCTATAAAGATTAATCGTTTGGCCCGTAAGAAAAAGAGCTAAAAAGGCACCGCTGATACTAAACGGAAGAGCCAACAACACTATAAAAGGGTGAAGAAAACTATTAAACTGCGACGCAAGCACCATATAAGCCACTAAAACCCCCAACCAAAGAGCAAAAAATAAACCGGCAAATGATTCTTGGAAAGTTTGCGCGCTACCAGATAAAAAGAAACGGTAACCCTCTGGCAATACATTTTTAGAAATTTGTTCTGCCGCGGTAAGAGCTTCTGCTTGAGATTTGTCCGGAGCCACATTGGCAAAGATCGAAATAGAACGCTGCCGCATACGGCGAGTGATCGTTTGTAAAGTAGGAACGGTCTCAATACGGGCTATACTTTTAAGAGGAAGTAACTCGCCATAAGTAGTACGAACTTCCAGCTGTTCGATATCTTCTGGTTTTACGCGTTCTTCGGCATTCAATCGCAAACGCACATCATAGCGCCTTCCCCCTTGTGTAAATTTTCCTTGGCGAATACCACCGATGGCAGCATTTACCGTTTTACCAATTGCATCCATGCTTACTTCGCTTGTGGCAGCGCGTTGGCGATCCGGCCAAACACGAACTTCCGGCATGCCTTCGCGATAATCTGTATCCAGATCTTTCACTAAACCTGTTTGATTAAGTTGCTTAATAATTTTCTCTGCCTTTTCTTTAAGAACCTGGTAACTATCACCACGAATATTAAATTCAACGGGGAAACTCCCGCGAGGGGTACCGAGATTACGCGAAGTAATATCCAAAAGAAAAACCTTTAAATCCGGAATCTTGGATATTTCTTGACGACACCAACTGATAAAATCTTTTTGAGAAATTTTCCGTTGAGAATGCGGTTTGAGGGTAATAAAAATCATTCCTCTATTGGATTCGCCTCCAGTAAATCCCCCTACCGCCACAAAATAGCGAACTACTTCTGGACGATTTTTTATTAGTTTTTCCACTTCTAAGATTTTACCATCCGTGTATTGCAACGAAGACCCCACCGAAGTTTGGAAGTTTAAAAGGAATATTCCCGTATCTTGATCTGGAACAAGCTCTTTTCGTAAAAATTTTGTAATAATTAATGAAGCTAAAAAAAAGATTATCGAAAAAATAATGACTCGCCAACGTCGTTGAAGGCAAAAAATCAATGATTTTCTATACATTTCCGTTAACCATTGAAACCGACGATTAATGACTGCAATAAATCGACTTTGAGTTTTGTGGTCACTTAAAAATTGCGAACAGCGCATCGGCGTAAGAGTGATGGCTTCCAAAAGTGAAAGCATCACCGCCGCAGAAATTGTTACACCAAATTGAAAGAAAAATTTACCAATCACACCTTTCATAAAAGCTACTGGTAAAAAAATCGCTATGACTGCTACCGAGGCTGCAACAGCTGCAAAGGTAATTTCGCGTGCACCATCATGGGAAGCTTGGATCCGATCTTTTCCCATTTGGAGGTGGCGAAAAATATTTTCAAGCACCATAATAGCATCGTCCACCACAATACCCACGGCTAAAGCTAACCCCAAGAGCGTAAAGAAATTTAATGTAAACCCCATAAAGTAAAGGATCGTGAAAGTGCCAATAATCGATGTTGGAATAGAAAGAAGAACATTAAAGGTGGAATTCCATGAGCCTAAGAAAAGCCAGCAGACAAGCCCCGTAACGAGAGCTGATAAAACAAGTGTAAATTCTGTTTCGCGAACTGAATCCTCAATAAACTTAGTACTATCATGGCTCATAGCCAATTGAATGTCGCTTGGCAAAATTTTCCCAAGTTCTGCGATACGTGTTCGGACAATCTTAGCAACCTCTACTGCATTAGCCCCTCTTTGTTTTTTTATCCCAAAGCCTATTCCTGGCACGCCTGATCGGCGCGAAATTCGTCGAATATCGTTTAAGGAATCTTCTACCCGTGCCACATCCTTAACACGAATGGTGGTGGTGTAGATGGGCTTACCTCCGCGTTGGGTGATTAAAGTATTACCGATTTCTTCAGCACTATAGCTTTCGCCCATTACACGAACATTAAGCTCGTGAGTGGCATTTTCTATGTAGCCAGCAGCGATTTCAGTGTGCTCCGTTTCAATTGCTTTTTGAAGGTCCAAAATGGTTAACTCATATTCTTTAAGTTTACTATTATCAACCCATAGACGCAGGTTTCGCTCACTGAAACCGCTTAAGATAATTTCGCCTACGCCCGGAAGAATTTGGAATTGATCCCGAAGATTTAAATCGATGTAAACTATAAGATCGCGAAGCGATCTTTTGTTTGAAGAAACACCAAGCCACATGATGGGCTGATCTTCAGGATTTGTTTTGGTAATGGTAGGAGTATCTACATCCTTGGGAAAACGAATTTGGCTAAGGTTAGCTTGAACTTCCTGCAGCGCCACATTCACATCGCGATCTAGATCAAATTCTATAGTAACGGTTGCATTGCCTTGGCGTATAGTAGAAGTGAGATCGTGAATTCCCTGAACTGAAATAATCGCTTGCTCAATACGATCCACTATTTCTGTTTCCATCACTTCAGGAGCAGCACCTTCCCATGTAGTGGTAATAGTTAATACAGGCGCATCAACATCGGGTAATTGGCTAACTCCAAGCCGTCCTAAGCTAATTGCACCAAAAACAATAAGCCCAAACATCAACATCCAAGCAAATACAGGACGGCGAATAGAAAGATCAGAAAGGGTCATGGCTGGAGAGCTCCTACAGTTACATGGAGACGAATGAGATTGGTCCGAGCTTCGATTTCTGTATCTATGTGGCGCCGGTACGCATCATACATTTGGGTAAGAGCATCGAGCGCTTCTAATTGGCTTGCTACACCGCGTTTATAATCTTCCTCTTGCACACGATAGTTTTCCTCAGCCGCAGCTTTAGCTTCTTGTAATCGCGCTGCTTGGGCAGCTGAAGAAATAAAATTATTATAGGCAATATGCACATCCTTGTCCGCGGTACGGCGGAGCTGCGCAAGACTTAATTCGCTCGATCGAGCAAGCGCCTTACGCTCCCGAACACGCGCTTCGATCACACCACCTTCAAAAATGGGAAGATCTAATGTTAGGAAAATATTCCAATCGCGTGAGCCTTGGGGATGATCTTTAAGATAATAATTACCCTCCGCAGAA
>CAZNSF010000141.1:0-15936 GCA_964575565.1 uncultured Verrucomicrobiota bacterium
GCTCTGGTAGGTAAAGGAGCCGATATTCATGAAAAAACAAGCACCGATAAGACTGCTCTCATGTTCGCAGTCACAGATAAAGTAGATGGCTCCAAAAAAACAAGATTCCTTATCGAAAACGGCGCGGATATCCACGCAAAAAGAAGCGATGATTACACCGTTCTGATGTATGCTGCAGAGTATGCTAACGCCGAAACTGCGAAAATCTTGCTAGACAAAGGTGTTGATATCCATGCAAAGGATAAATTAGGGAGGACAGCTTTAATCGTTGCTGCCGCAAGTTTCCACGCTGAAAACGATTGCGGCCCAGTTATCAAGCTACTGCTTGAAAGGGGTGCAGATATCAATGCCACCGATGAAAAAGGAGATACGGCGCTCTCAAGGGCTACCAAGGACAATAATGCCAAAGCTGTGCGCACTCTCCAAAATGCTGGTGCTACGGTAACCAAGGATATATTTATAGCAATCAGCCAAAATGATGTTGCAGCTTTTAAAACCTTTTTAGAACAAGGTGTTGATGTTAACCAAAAAGATACGAATGGCGATACCCCCTTGGCGCTAGCAGCTAGAAACGGCCGATTGGCAATCGTTAATCTTCTATTGGAACACGGGGCAGATGTAAACTTGGTAAGTCGAAAAATAGGACGAACCCCCCTCGAAGAAATTATCTTTAGTAATGATAAAATAGCTGAAGCAAATGATGAAGCTATTGTGAAAGTTTTATTGGAGAAAGGAGCGGATGTTAATCATAGCAATTCTAGCTCTCTTCATTGGGCAGCTATTATGGGTAAAGTTCGTATTGTCCAAGCTTTAATTCAACATGGAGCTAATGTGAATGCCAAGGATGGTCTTGGTGAAAGTATTTTAGCATCGGTCTCACGATCCGATAGTAGTTCTCACAAACAAATTAGACAGCTTCTTTTAAATGCTGGAGCTAAAGATTAAAAATAATAAGTCCGATGAAACGATCGATTAGCATTTTTGCAGTAACAACTCTAGTTAGTGGTGTTCTTTCAGGGTTGGTGGGCGCCTTTTCCATTCCAGGTGTGCTATTTGGAATTGCCATTGCGCTGGCTATGAAGTGGGTGTCTCCAAAAGCAGAAGATATATCTCTGCTAACAAAAATTTGGTTTATTATGATATCAGCGTTCATATTTTTTGTTGCCCAGATAGCAGCTACGATCATGGGCATTAGATTAACTGAGGAGTCCGCATATTATATGTCTTTTAGCTGTGCTGTAGGTGGATTAGTCGGAAGTGCTTTACTTGCGTGGAGCGGAATATGGTTGCTACATTTTAGCCAACCAGCTCGTGTTGTTGTAAGATCACTTTTCTTGGGAACAACCTTAGGTTATCTCTTTGGAATACTTTTCTCAGAAGAAGCCCCAATAAGAAGCATCTTGGCATTTACTCTCTGGCAATCTTGTTTCGGGGCGTTCTTTGGATTTTGTTTTCATCAACGAAAGTTCCCGTCTAAAGAACAAAAAAGTAAAGATATTACAGACAATGTACAATTTGTTCGCATGGCAAGCGTCATCGCTATAATTATCGGGATTCTGCAGCTTTTACTTAATGGACTATCTCTAAATAATGGATTTTTTTTAGGATTTGACGGATCTCTTTGGGCAGGATTTTCAGGGCGTGGATTGACACCGGCCGGATGGTTCTGTGGAATCATCTCACCAGCAGCCCTTTGCTTATGTCAATGTTTTATACTAAGAATCGCTTACAAGCTTTGGCGGGATGCAACTTCTGCGCCAAGCACTCTGGCATTACAAGCATGTTACCTCTTTCAACTGATTCTCTATGGATTATTACATTTCGTGTACTGGTACAATAAAGACACCAGCCATTGGTTTGTCACTAATCTTCGTCCGAATGAAATTTTTGGCAAAGGCACCGATGTGCACCTTCATATGTACACTCTCATGTGGTTTAGCCTCATAGGATTATTCCCATGGGGACTCATCATTTCCTTAAGTCTCTGGAAACGATTTTCAGTGAAAAAAGAGAGCGTTCTTAAAAATACGAATAAAGAATAGACTTTTATTGTTAAAATGGATCCTAAACCTAATTACACATACCAACTGAAAGGAAGGATAAAATGATGCGATTTGATAAGTTTGTAATCGAGGCAATCGCTTTATTGCTAGCTACTCCCTTTGTTCTTCATCTTCTCCTTCCAGGTAAAAAATCACCTGATCTTCGTGGTCATCGAATGGGTTTAATAATTCTCCTTTCGATGATCATTTATTCCTTAGGTATGAACATGATTTTCGGAGACTTTCACAAATCACTTGGCTATATCATCATGATTCTAATAGGCGCAGCGGTTTCCTCGGTATTCTACTTTCTTCTTCCAGGGAAAAGAACATCGGTGGTGCGTACCATCATCATCACTCTCCTTTCAGGAATCGTTTGCGCTTCATTTCCTTTTATCTCAAGCTCACTAGGAGTTCGAATGTGGGCACATCTCATTGCTGCTATCCTCTTTCTGGGTGGCGCTTATATAGCTTTGATAACAGTCCTATTATATACCTTGATCATTGATAGAAATAAGAAAACATCTAGTCCACAACCAGCTCCAACATTAGCAACATCTCAACAAACGACTCGGCATAAAAACGTTCTTTACCTCGTATTTATCATGATTCTTTTCGGTGGTGTTATAGTAAAAGTTATACATGATTACTTCATTCTTTTTCTTGGACTTACTCTTGGACTTGTCTTAGCTTATTTTGCTCAAAAAAAGTGGAAGGAGAAAAAATCAAAAAATGCGGGTAAAGATACTCGTTAACTGGTAAAAACTATCCTTATGTTCGAAGGAATTATAATATGGGTTTTAGTTATCTTAGGCATTCCTATCGGGATTGCTATTTGGGTTATTCGAGTAGCTTTGCGCGCATCGCGTAAAGCAGATGAAGTAAATGAACGCCTTAATCTTTTAGAATCCGAAATCCGCTCTCTTAAAAAAGGCACTGTTTCTCCCGCGCCATCCATCTATCCCACAAAACCTTTGGTTGCTCCACAACCATCACCATCTATTCTATCACTTCCTCCAAAAAAGCCAACTCCTCCACCTCCAGAAGAAAGTTCAATTTCATCACCTTCTGAAGAACCCATTAGCAAGCCTCCTCCACTTATTCCACCCGTAGTCCCCTCCGCTATCCCACCGCCCGTATTTGCATCCACACCTGGGGCATGGCTGTCCGAAGAAAAATCGGCCGATTTACCATCTAGCGAAACCCCATCTACGCCAGTTATTAACTGGGAACAATTTATAGGCAAAAATTTATTTGCGTGGATTGGCGGGCTTGCCTTTTTTCTCGGGATGGCTTTCTTTGTTAAATATTCCGTTGATAATAATTGGATTGGGCCAGAGCTCCGCATAGCCATTGGTTTCCTGGTAGGTCTCGGTCTTTTGGTGGGAGGTTGGGTGATGTCACAAAAAGATTATAAAGTATTAGGCCAAAGCCTTTGTGCTACGGGAATTGTCATTTTGTATGCGGTTACTTTTGTTTGTCATCACCCTTCTTATAAGTTTCTTGATTCAACTCCCACGCTCCTGCTTATGATCCTTATCACGGCCGCAGCATTTCTTTTAGCGATAAGATTAGATGCACAAGTGGTTTCGATCCTTGGGTTACTCGGCGGCTTTCTTACGCCCATCCTTCTTTCTACGGGTGTAGATAATCCCCTCGGCCTCTTCGGTTACATTGCCATTCTCGATATAGGGCTTCTTGCGGTGGTTTTACGAACACGATGGAACTATCAAGCATTACTAGCTGTGATCGGAACGGTTCTGATGCAAGTAGGATGGGTTGTAAAATTCTTTGCTGTCGCGAAGATTTTTATCGCCATGAGTATTTTTCTTGGGTTTTCAGCGCTTTTTCTTACGGCGTTTATTTTAGCGCGGTCGTCCGAACAAGTGGATGATTCGATTTCAGCTTCGGCGCTCATCCCGCCTTTTGTTTCTCTTGGCTTTACCTTCTATCTTCTAGGGTTTCGGGAGCTCGGGCAAAATCCGGGTATACTTTTTACCTTTGTCCTTAGCGCAGACTTGATTTTATTAGCGCTTGTTCTTCTCCATGATAAATTACGTCAAGCGCATTTAGTGGCGGGCGGCGTGGTCTTTATTCTTTTAAGCATCTGGACCATGCGTTATTTATCGGATGAACTTCTTAATTGGGGGCTTGGGCTTTATCTTCTCTTTGCGATTTTACATTCGGTGTTCCCTATTCTCCTACAACAACGGCGGCAATCGGAAAGGCCGCCCGTTTGGTGGGGTCACCTTTTCCCAATGATCGCGCTCCTACTTATCATCGTTCATATCGCTCACAGCCATGAGGTTTCGTTCTTTGTTTGGTGCGGTGTAATGCTTCTGGATGTAGTCGCCATTGCGCTGGCCATTTTTACAGCCACCATTCTTTCGATTGTCGGCGCTCTCCTCTTAACGCTCCTTACCGCAGCCGTTTGGATTTTAAAAACACCTGCACACATGATCGGTTTACCCGAAATTTGGGGTGTGGTTGGCGGTTTCGCGATTTTCTTTTTTGTAGCGAGCGTTTTTGCCGCACGAAAAATTACAGCTAAACTTACTACAACCTCAACCTCTTCTGCTGCCGCTATCAAAGAGTCTGCGGAAGAGTCCGTATTTAGTTTGGTTTCGATTTCTCCAGATGCCCTTACCCAACTACCTGCATTTTCGGCCATCATGCCGTTTTTGCTGTTGATCCTAGTTACGTTTCGCCTGCAGCTTCCAGATCCTTCGCCCATCTTCGGTTTAGCCCTCCTCTTAACCATTCTTTTGCTCGGGGTAGTTCGATTGGGTAATCTAGATTGGCTAACTGCCATTGGGCTGGCGAGCGTTTTGGCATTGGAACACTCATGGCATTTTAAGCATTTTCAAGTCGATACCGCTTTCGTTCCTCTTGCGTGGTATATCGGATTCTACGGATTATACGCGATCTTCCCATTTTTATTTCAGCGAACGATGGAAACCAGAGCCTTGCCATGGGCAATTGCGGCTTTATCCGGTCCTCTCCATTTTTATCTTGTTCACAAAGTAGTTTCTTTGATGTTTCCACATAATGGTTATATGGGGCTTCTCCCGCTAGCCTTTGCGATTCCTGCTCTATTAAGTCTTGTTTATTTAATTCGTGTTCTTCCTTCCGACCATCCTCATCGTAATTCTCAATTAGCATGGTTTGGTGGAGTAACTCTCTTTTTTATTACACTCATTTTTCCGATCCAATTCGATCGTCAATGGATTACGATCGGCTGGGCGCTTGAAGGCGCAGCACTTCTTTGGTTCTTCCATCGGGTACCTCATTTGGGTTTGCGATTGGTTGGAGTAACACTTCTTGTTGTGGCATTTATTCGTTTACTGAACCCTGCAATCCTCTCCTATCATGCGCATAGCGAGACGCCTATTTTAAATTGGTACCTTTATACCTACGGTCTTGTAGCGGTCAGTTTGTTTGCTGGCGGCAAGCTTCTTGCGCCGCCACGTAATATGATTTTGGAGTTTAATACACCGCCGCTTCTTTACGGATTAGGAACCATTCTGGCGTTCCTTTTAATGAATATCGAAATTGCAGATTATTTTGTTGACCCCAATAGTACGACTTTAACTTTTAAACTTTGGGATAAGACGGGTAATCTTGCCCAAGATATGACCTATTCGATTGCGTGGGCTCTCTTTGCCTTTGGCTTACTCATCGTGGGCATTCGAAAAGAAATCACGGCTGTGCGTTACGCGAGCATAGGATTATTAGGCATTACCTTAGTAAAACTCTTCTTCCATGATCTTAGGACTTTGAAGGATATTTATCGGATTGTTGCTTTAGTGGGCGTGGCACTTGTTCTCATGGTAGGCTCATTTTTATATCAACGCTTTTTTACAGCTAGTGCGAATGAAAATAAAACACAGGACTAAAAAGGTGAGGAATTTTTTAATAACGTGGGTTAGCGGTCTTCTTACATCTGCGGCTATTGTAAATGGCGCTGAACCTTTATCCGATTGGAAATATACTCAAACATTGGAAGTTGCTAAACCAGGCATTATCAAATTTAGTTTACCTCCCGAAACACTTGATGCTGCAAGACCTGGTCTTGAAGATTTTCGAATTTTTGATTCTTCAGGCGAGGAAATACCCTATTTTCTTGATCGCCCTCTAGCAAGCGAGAAAGTTATTCGTAACCCAAAATCTTTCAACGTAACGCTTAATTCGAATAATACCATTATCGCCATCGAAACAGGCGTTAGCTTGCCTATTGATGGCGTAACCCTCGAAACCCCTGCAGGTCATTTCATTAAGGGCGTTCAAATCGAAGGGTCCAATGATCAAAAGAGTTGGAAGTTGATTGCCACGGGCTACCCTATTTTTCGCCAACCCAATGGCGCAAATCAATTGCGGTTAGCTCTTCCGTTGGCCGCTTGGCCATTTTTGCGATTGACGATTGATGATCGGCGTTCGGGTCCCATTGTTTTTTCGGGCGCAAAAATTCATGCGGGAGTTAAGGAACCCGAACTTTTAGAACCATTACCCATTATAATTACCGACCGGCAAGAAAGCGCCGCTCAATCGCGTTTCATATTAAAACTTGGTGCTGCCCATCTTCATCTTGCTTCGTTAACCATCGATTCTTCTGAACCGCTTTTTACGCGGCATTTGACCTTATCGGTTCAACAAGCATCCGAAAATATTCTTATGGAACAGTCTCTTGCCAATGGAGCGATTTATCGAGTAACCATCGAAGGGAAAGAGCCTATTTCGAATCTTACGCTGCCTGTAGATATTCAAGTCCAAAATCGAGAGGCAATTCTTACGATTCAAAATAATGATAACCCGCCGCTGGCTATCACGGCTATTCACGGTCATCGCCATCCTCTCTATGCCGTTTTTAGAGCAAACCAACCTGGTGAATATCGTATTTTTACAGGCAACAGCCGATCTTCATCGCCGCGTTATGATCTGACAGCTTTAAGTCCTCATTTAAAGGGATTGCCGCTTTCTCCGGCTAAACTTAGCTCATTGGCAAATAATATTTCTTACTATCCCCCGGAAGTTTTACCGGAAATACAAGATTTTGGAACGGTCCTTGATGTTTCCGCTTGGAAATATCGTAAAAAAGTAAATATCGAGCGCCAAGGCATTCAACAATTGGAATTGGACTTAGGCATTTTATCCCATGCAGATCCATCTTTTCGTGATCTTCGTTTAATTCGTGATGGAAAACAAATTCCATATATTTTGGAACGAACCTCCATGGATCGCTCTTTTGTTGCGGAGGCAACACGAAGCGATGAACCCAAGAAGCCTAGCCTTAGCCGATGGCTTATCAAATTACCTTATCAGCATCTCCCTATTTATCGTCTCGTATGCACGACACACACACCTATTTTTAAGCGTGATATGGTGATTTACGAAAAAGTAGCCGATAGCCGCGGAAACGAAAACCAAAGAATTCTTGGCCGAACAACATGGACTCGAACTTCGAGCACTACAAGTGATACTTATAGTCTGGGGCTAGAGTATCCTCCATCTACCGATACTCTCTTTTTAGAAACGGATAATGGCGATAATCCGCCTATTGAATTAAAAAACCTTCAGTTTGTTTATCCGACTACGCGCATTTTATTTAAAGCCTCGTTGAGTTCAGATGTATTTCTTTACTACGGAAATCGGCAAATAAATTCGCCTCGTTACGATATAGACCTCATGATCTCTCAAATGTTGAGCACAGATAAAGCGGCTGCTTTGCTTGGTTCCGAAGAACAACTTAAGAAATCGGCTTGGAGCGAAAGTCCCGCTGCTTCCAAAGCAAGCGGAGTTCTTTTTTGGGCGGTGCTAGGACTTGTGGTGGTGGTTCTCCTTTTTGTTATTTCGCGTTTATTGCCTAAAGAAACGTCCACTTAGAGAGTTTAACAGTCTTTACGGTTGGCGATGGCTTTGCTATTGAAATCTTATGAGCGAAAATTCTTATGATCTCATTGTCATTGGCGGCGGGCCGGCAGGTTATGTAGGCGCGATCCGCGCGGCGCAACTCGGCAAAAAAGTGGTTTTAATCGAACGCGAACGGCCCGGCGGCACTTGTCTCCATTGGGGTTGTATCCCTACGAAATCGCTTCTCAAAAGCGCGGAGCTTTATCATCAAATCAAAAATGCTGAAAGTTTCGGTATTAAAGTTGGAAGCGTTGAACTCGACTTTGCTAAAGTGATCCAACGGAGCCGCGGAATTCCAGAACGTTTGACTAAAGGCATCGAATTTCTTTTTAAGAAAAATAAAATTGAACACTTAACTGGCATTGGAACCGTTACAGCTCACGGAACAGTATCGTTTAAATCTCCTAGTGGTGAAGCCCGTACTTTATCAGCCGCTCACATTCTCTTAGCCACTGGCGCTAAACCGCGTTTGCTGCCATCACTTCCAGTCGATGGCGTTAAAATTCTAACAAGCCGCGAAGCGATGATATTAACCCAAGCGCCAAAGTCACTGGTGATAATCGGTGCAGGCGCCATTGGCGTAGAGTTTGCTTATTTCTTCCGAGCTTTTGGTACCGAAGTAACTTTAGTCGAAATGATGCCTCAAATTTTGCCGTACGAAGACGAAGAAATTGCCAATGAACTTGCTAAACAATTTACGAAAGCCGGGATACGTATCCATGTGGAAACAAAGTTAGAAGAAGCAAAACTTACAGATTCTGGCGTAAGCTTAAGTTTTTCTGGAAAAAGCACCATGCAACTGGAAACCGAAAAGGTTTTGTTGGCCATCGGCCTTGAAGCCAATCTTGCAGATACAATTGCGCCGAATCTTAAAATCGATTTAGAACGCGGTTATTTAAAAACCGATACGCGTTATCAAACCTCGGTACCCGGTTTATTTGGCGCAGGCGATGTGATTGGACCGCCGTGGTTAGCCCATGTAGCTTCGTTCGAAGCAGTTCAAGTTGTTGAAGGCATGTTTACCGATCACACACCACGCAGGGTTACTATTTTCCCAAGTTGTATTTATTGCCAACCTCAAGTTGCAAGTGTGGGACTTAGCGAGAAAAAAGCTCGTGAGCTTGGGAAAAACTATAAAGTCGGCAAATTTCCATTTTTCTCTTTAGGTAAAGCTTTGGCAGCCGGTGATAATGCGGGCTTTGTTAAAATTCTTTTTGGCGAACCGGGCGGCGAAATTCTTGGGGCGCACATTATTGGCGCTGAAGCCACCGAAATCATTAGCGAGGTCAATCTAGGAATGAATATGGCGGCTACGCGAGATCATATTATGGCCACCCTTCACGCACACCCGACTCTTTCTGAAGCTTTAGCCGAAGCCACCGCCGCTTCTATTGGCGAAGCAATCCATATGTGAATCTATGTTTTCCGTTCAAAAAGGATATCGACCGCGTTACGAACATATTGTTCATCGCTAATACCATCGGTAGCTTCTTGAGGGAAAGGTGCGATGTGGCGCAAACGGTTAGCTATTTGGGCGTATAATTCTACCCGCTCTAAGGCGTCTAATTCATTGCGTCTTAGTAAAGCCTGTAAGGCGATACCGCTTTCTTCTACGCTCACTCGTTGACGTAGCAATGCCATCAGGTGGGGATAATTACGAAAGGAGTTGTATTTACCGGCTAAGATTTGTTTTAGGTCTGGCTCATAGCTTGGCGGATTGCGGGTCACAATAGTATTGGCAGCAATATCTCCCAGCCGTTGACCTCGTGCGTTTGCTAAGGCAACGATTCCTCCAATAAAGTAGAGCGCTGGCAATGAATCGACCGCGCGTAAAAGATTACGAACCACAATCTGGCTAAAGTGCAGATGTAGTCCTTGGGCATCTACCACTCGCAAATGAAGGAGTCTTTTCCCAAGAGTTTGCCCGCGCCAATACCATTCCATGACCACCCCATAGCCAATGGAAATGGTAAAATAACAAAATATTAATAATCCCCTGGAGAGATCAAAGCTAATCCAACCCACGATACCCGCGATATAACGGCATGCCGTGCCAAGGGCCATGATACAAGCAATATCTATGACCCATGCAAGGAACCGTGTAACAGGACTCGCTAGGAGAAACGGGAAAACAACCCCTTCTGGGGTTTGAATAACCAACGTATTAGTTTTGAAGTGGCTCATTCTTAATTTCCGCTTTTTTTCCGGATCTACCTAAAAGTAAAGCAAGCAGACCGAGTTCCAATATTCCAAAAGCAATCTTTACAAAATAAGGAATGGTTGGTTCATGATATTGCGAAAGGAAACTTTCGATAAAACCAGCCCAAACCAATAAAAGAGCTAACCCGAATGTCAACGTTACTGCGTCTGGTAAAATCTCTCGTAATCGTGTTCGTAAAGACATTCGTTTCCCATGCCCAATTAATGCAACGGCTAATAATAACCCAACTTGCCCGCCAATCAAAATAGCCGGGATTTCAATTACACCATGGGGCATTAACCATCCCAAAAGAAATTTTGTTTCTCCTGCCAGAAAATAATCGATGACTACGGCGCCAAGAATTACGCCATTATAGAAAAGGAGAATGATGGTGCCGATTCCCCATGTCATCCCCATGGCTAAAGTTAAAATAGCTACTTTAATGTTATGGGTCATCAGGTCCGATGCAAAGGTAGTTTTAAACCCTTGTAATCGATCAATGGTACTCTTTTCTTCCTCATGAACGCGTTGAGAGGGATCTCCATGTAGATGCGAAAATGGCATCACAATTTCTTTAGCATCGGGATCCATCGCAATCGCAAAACCGCCGAATAAGCTACCAATCATGGTAATAGCCACTGATAAGGCAAAATAACGTGCCTGTCGACGGAAGGTTTGAGGAAAAGTGTGAAAAAACCATTGGAGGGGTTTAAAGCGATAGCTTTTTTCGCGGACTTCGTGAATTTCGCTGTAAGCACGAGCCACAAGGGATTCCAGAAACGCGCGGATTTCTTTTTCGGAGGCGAATGTGGAAATTTTTGCTAAATCCGCGGAGGTACGGCGATAGAGATCGTGAAATTTTTGAAGCTCCACCAAGCTCATTTGATATCCAGGATCTGCCTGGAGTTTACCCAGCATGGTTTCTAGCTCCTGCCAATACTTCTCCTCGGTAGTTACAAATTTTTGAACATCGATAATCATAAAAATAGAATAGCCGTTTCTTATCTAGAGAAGTTGCCGTTGTTTAATGGCTAAGTATTGAGTAATCAATTGAGTGGTCATTTTTTCATCATCCAATTGCAGTAGCCTAACTCCGCGTCGCTGAAAGGCTTGGGAAAGTTCTTGTACCCGATGCCATTGGATATGTCCGGTTAAACGCTGATAAATCTCATCTACCGAAGCCACTGAAGAATCGCTAAAAAGAGGCCCTGCTTCTTTGGATTTAAGCATCCCTACCAAAATAAGATGTTGGCGACAGATCAAGTCCATATTGCGAGTGAGGTTTTCGGTGAGAACAGGATCATCTAAATCCGTAAGAAAGATAAGCAACGCACGCCGCCGAAGGCGCAACCGAATAAAGGAGCAAATATCATTGAAATCGGGAGAGACCATTTCAGGATAAAGAGTATAAAGAATATTACGACAGGCGTGGTAATGGTCCTTGCCATTTTTAGCTCGAACAAAACCACGCACGCGGTCACTGAAGGTCAAGAGACCGAAAAGATCTCCTTGTTGTTCTGCCACAAGACCCATCACTAAAGCTGCCGTGATAAAACGTTCTAAAGCAGTTTCGACACCCACTTTTTTCCTGCTCAATCGCGAAAAATCGATAATAACATAAACTTCCTGTGTGCGTTCGATTTGGAAGATCTTTGTAACCGGACGTCCTCGTTTGGCGGTTGCTTTCCAGTGGATTTGATCGTAACTATCGCCAGGAATATATTCGCGCAACTTCTCGAATTCGCGGCCTTGACCAACCATGCGTTGAAGGTGCAACCCAAAATTTCCGCGATTAAGAAAAAGCGCTGCTAGATGCCTTCTTTCTTCTAAAAGATTAGGATATACTCTTATCTCGGAATTAGATGCGGCAAAGGCTCTGATATTCCAAAGACCCAGTGGAGAAGAAGTTTCTAGGTAACAACGATTCAGGTAAAAATTTCCTCTCTTCGTAGGGGTGCACGGCCAAGTTATCCGGGCTCGAGAAGATGGCGGTGGCGGCGTAATATAAAGATCTTCGTTGGGAGAATAAATCTCTTGAGGCAAAGGCAATCCTAGCCGTAACCATTTTTGCTGTTTTCCTTCATTCAGAATCCATAAAGGAATAATCCCTTCTCGTCCCTTTGAAAGGCGAACCACAGGAGCAAATTCTATGCGGATACCATGAAGCGCTCCTTGTGTTAATGCTGCATCCACAATCGCCACTAAAACCAAACCTCCAATAAGTCCTAGCGAAAGAACTGTTGCCGAAGGCACCATAGCGCCCAAAGCAGCGAATGGGAGAACCATGCTTATCCAAAAGAGCAATCTATTGCGAGGAACGATCAAGGGGTTTCCTATCTTGGAACGGCGATACCTTGTAGAATTTGTTGGATGACTTCTGTTACAGATACTCCTTCAATTTCAAATTCCGGACGAAGAATAAGACGATGTTCCAGCACGGGAACAGCCATCGTTTTAATATCATCGGGCGTAACAAAATCTCGGCCTGCGAGCGCAGCAGCAGCTCTGCTCGCAAGGAGCAAGGATTGGGTCGCTCGCGGTCCTGCGCCTACCAACACACTGGAATAGGTGCGCGTTCCACGCACAATTTCAACAAGATAGTTAAGAAGTTCATCTTTAATAAGGACGTCTTTCAAGCTTGATTGTAATTGAGATAACCCATTCGCGGTAAGAATGTTTTGAACGGATCCAGATGCTAACACTGCTTCTGGTGTTTCTGATCCTAACATCTTTTGGGCCAATGCTAATTCTTGGCTATGATCGGGATAGCCCATATTAATTTTTAGCATGAACCGATCTTTTTGGGCTTCCGGTAGAGGATAAGTGCCTTCGTATTCAATAGGGTTTTGAGTGGCAAAAACCGTAAAATGAGGCGGGAGATGGTATGTTTCTCGATCAATTGTTACTTGCCGTTCTTGCATGGCTTGTAATAAAGCAGACTGGGTTTTTGCGGGCGCGCGATTAATTTCATCCGCTAGAAGGAAGGAAGTAAAAACAGGCCCAGGAAGAAGAGTAAATTCGTTTTTCTGAAAGTTAAAAACGTTTGTGCCAGTAATATCCGCTGGCATTAAATCCGGTGTAAATTGGATACGCCCCGTATGGCAGCCTAAAATGTGCCCAAGAGTTCGAACCAAAAGAGTCTTTCCAATACCGGGCACGCCTTCGATTAAAGCGTGGTGCCCGGTCATGATCACAATTAAAGCTTTATCCACTACATCTTGCTGGCCGATAATAACCTTGGCTATCTCTTGTTTGGCTTTTGCTAGAGTCTCTTTTAAATCATCTAAATTTTTGTGGTCCATGTTATTTCCTTTCTGACAAGATCCGGCTGATTTTGTTGTAACTTGTTACAGGGTTTTCTTTTCTTGCTAGAATATCCCGAATTTGATCGAGGAGAGCTTGGGATATTTTCTTTGTGCGAGCGCTCATCTTTTTCCATTCATCGAAACAAAGGGTTAAAATATGATGATGAGGGATATTTCTTCGAATAATATTGAGAAGGCCGGCTGCCTCATCTTTGCCATGGGCCAAACTATATGTCTGATCTCTTATTTCATCTTCATAAGGAGGAACGAAACTAAAGGCATTTTTCCAAATAAAAAGAATGGCAAGCAAAATAAACCCTGCGCATAAGCCGTGTAAACGATATTTTTTTATGAGGGTAGCCAAGCTGGGTTCTTCGGAAACACCTAAGTGAGTTTCATCGAAAATCATTTTAGTGTTTTCTCCTACAAGCCAGCTTAATAAAGCAGGGCAACGTTCTGCTCGCAAGGCTTCGTTGCTCAAAAAATAAGAATCGGCAGATAAAACAAGGGTGCCTTGCCCAAGCTTTCGTTCAATCACCACGGGTCGATCCTTTTGTGTATAGATAGCTTTCCATGCTGGATCGAGCTTATCGAAGTAGAGAGTGGTGTGCCAAGAAACGGATTTCTCGATAGGAGGGGCCTCTTGATGGAGTACCGCCTTTAGCGCGGTACTATTATCAGAATCTATAGATACGTTAGCATATTCTAAGTAGACGCCCCATTTTTTTTCTAAAGAAAGAGCGTGGAAATGCTCCTCTTGCTCCTCTTCCTGACCGGGGTCTTCTTTTTCCCTCTCCTTTTCTCCCTTTCTTTTTTCTTTTTCCATTCTTTCCTCTTTTTGTTTGATTTCCTGGGATTCTTTACGGGTGGATGGAAAAAACGCAATAATAAGTCTCTCGCCAGATTTAACCCATCCTTCGAGATCTCTGGCCTCTTCTTCCGTTACCCAACTGAAGTTCTCGGCATCCACTCCAAGGAAAAAAACAGATGTAGCCGATTCTGTTTGTAGATTGTGCAGCGGTTGATAATTTCGGTTAACAGAGACTGTCGATAGATTTTGGAGACTTTCGTAAAAGGCTCTACTTCCCAAGGGATCTGCCCGTAAGGAAGAATAAGGCGGATAAATATTACCGACAGCAAATGTCAGATGAAACAACTCGATCACTCCATATATAAAAGCTGCTAAGAGGGGTAGCAAGAGGACGAGAGTCATTCTTTTGTTGGTGCTCATGCGCTTTTGATTTTCTCCTGGTTTACAGTAAAAAGATGCAATATCTCTTGAGTAACTTCGTGCATGCCATACCAAGCGCTTTCGAATGTCGTAACATTTTGGTCAAATGCTGTAAGTAGCTCGGGTTTGGAATGGGCCCTACGGTGTACCTCACGTTCGTAATCGCGATTCGATTTGAATTTGGCGATGGAGATAATCTCTCGTTGAGCCAGATGTGCTAAACTCGATAAGTAAAACGCGCGTAAAGCTAATCGCAACTCTCCTTTTTTTAAAAGATCCAACGCCATGGCATGCCATTGGTCGGCTGGCAATTGATCGGCTTGCACTTCTTCGTCAGCAATATCGGGTATAGGCAAAATGGTTGGACTTAGAATTTTTTGTTTTTGCCGATAACGTTTCTTCCAGGTTCTCCATAAGACAATTGCTAGGATGCACGCCAAGATTGCTAAGAGAATGAAAATAAAAACTTGGATCCAAAGCTGCCAATCATGAGAAGAACTTTGAGATGGTTCTTTATGGCCTTTAAAAAATGGATTTAACCATCCCTCGATTTTATCTAGTAAATTCTGCCCTAATTTCATCAACGATCGAACCCATCCTTTGATAGTGACTACCACCTCATCGATAAAACGGCCGATGACACCCACTTCGGAGCTTGTGTCTTTAGAAGGTTCCCGTGGGAATCTCCACATGTAAAGAGGGCGATTGATGACTTCCTGAATCGAGCGATCGAGATCTTCAGCATTCGTGCTATTTTGCTTAGATTCTTTTGGAGGTATGGTCGATGTTGAAGCTGCAGTAAGGCGATCGTTTTCATTCGCGGCGGCCGCAAGATTGGAAAATGGCAAACTACTGAAGATACTTACTAAGATAATTCCTGCTATGGCTGCTTTAGCAAGAGCGATGCGTTTAAGATCGGACTTTAAATCAGCGCCTGTTCGAATGGACTCGCCGTAGAAACATCGTAGGACATACGCTGTTTTAATGATGGGATTAAGGCAAAGATATGTTAAGCCGTATGCTGTCGCAAAAAAAGTAGTATTCAAGAAAGCCCACCCACTGCGTGTGAATACCGTTTCGATTCCAAAAAGTGTTTTGAGCATTTGCGGTAAGAGCATCATCGCGATCACTATATTTAAGAAAATCACTAAACCGAAAACAGAAAAGATCAAAAAAAGAAGATGATTTTGCCCGGGCCAGACTTGAGTTTGTTGCCAAGATTTTTTCCATACAGTTTTGATATTTTCTTCT